>JAYTEU010000515.1:0-3007 GCA_043734985.1 Chthonomonadaceae bacterium | reverse complement strand
CCTTCCGCGGCGATTGATTCCGAGGCCGAACGACCAAGCTCAGCAGCACCGGCCGCTGAGAGACAATGAACCATGAAAAGCCATCGTGCGGCCGGTGTCGGCTGCAGCGCCTGGTTCGGCGCGGGGAGTCCACGCAAACACCCCGACGCCAGACCACGAGAGCCCCGACCACTTTACCCCACCGACGACCCGGCTTCCGCTCCCACCCGCAATGAATCAGATACCGCTGCCGAACTAGTATTCGGCGCTCCGGCTGCACCGCCCAGTGAAATGGCTCAGCTACCACTCGCCTCAGTCTTGTGGAACAACCTATTGGGGAACTCTTGCGACAGGCTCATCACCTGGAACTCCGCCGAGTGGTCAGTGGGGAAATGGTGAGCCTCCGCAACGGTATCTGCCAACGCCAGCATGTACGAGGCGAACACGCCGCCGGGCTGACCCGCGTCGGCCTTGCGCTCGCGGAAGTAGCCGAGCAGCTTGGAGCCCGCTGCCTCACGAACCTCAACGACCCACTGAGCCATCACGCACCTCCTGGGGCTGTTGACAAAAGACTACTGCAAGACGTTGGGCATGCCCTCGGCAGCTAGCAGCGCTTGGGCGCGGGCGGCGATCTTCTGCCCGATCCGTTTACTCTCGCCCCAATCGGTGATTTGGTCGCTCCGGCTAGTCATGTCGATGGAGCAGGTCTTGCCCTGATCCACCACCACGAGCGATATGTCTTGTCCGAACGAGAACATGCTCATGCCCGTCTTGAACGCGATCATTCCGTTGTACTTGTCCACCCGCCCGACCGCGTATCCGACATCCCGTACGGCTTGGACCACGCACCGGAATACGACCTCGAACACCCGTACCTGCGGAGCGGGTTGTTGAACCACGACCGGCGCTTTGGCCTCGCCTATAGGGCATCCACAGTGCGGACACTGCGAAGCTCACCGTGATACCGATTTCCCGCAGTCCAAGCAATCGATCAATTTAGGCTTTGCCAGTTCCAAAGCGAGTGCCTGCTTTCTGACTTCCTCTTCGGCTAGCTGTTTGGCTATGGCCTGTTTCCTCGCCTCCTCCTCCGCATGCTGTTTGGCCAAGGCGAGTTCCCTCGCCTCCTCTGCCCGTTGTTTCGCCAATTCCAAGGCGACCTTCACCTCATCCTCTTTCTTCATATCCTTGTCGGCCTTCCGACATCGCTGACACAAGTTGGACACGAGGCCAAACATGAACCCCAAACTCGCACCGCACCGATTGCACTTTTTCCCTTCCTCCTTACCCTCCTCATCCTCGTCCTCACCAAGGGCGGCGGACGGTACAAGTTGGTCAAATGTAGAAGAGGTAACATCGTCGGTCGAGGGCAAAGCAAATTGGCTCGGAAGGAATGCTGGCAAGCTGGGCAGCGGATAAGGCGGCCGAACTGGTCAGGGCGAATGCCAAGCTTTTTGCCGCACTCCTGGCATGGCATCTTGACAAGATTGTTGTCCGCCATCCGTTGCTTGCCTCCACCGCCGAACGATAAAGCTCCCAAGGAACGGTCTTCGGGAGCGTCACCCATTTCCCTTGCGATGGTACTCGCTGCGAGCGCATCGGACAACACTTTCCCCCCTCCCCATCGCGATGGGACGCGCGTTTCCAAGGACCCTGTCAAACACGCCGAGTCGCGGTCGGTCGATTCGCGCACCCCACCCTCACGAATTCGGCACCAGCTTGTAGCCCATCTTCGCCGCCCGCTTCGCCATCGACTTCACCAGACGGTCCTGATATGCCGCCTCGTACGCCTGCTCGCTCTGACGCACGTACTCGTAGCCGAAACGCAGCAGCCGATAGACACGCTCCGCCAGCTTGCGCGCCGTCGCCACAATCGCTTTCGGACCCCCCACCCGCGATTGGATCCGCCGGTAGAACGCCCCCAACGCACTCTTCGCCTTATAGCAGCCCTGCGCCGCCATCCGCAACGCCCGCGCCGCCCGGTTGGCCCCGCGACGAGTCCGACGCTTGAAGATCTTCCCCGCGCTACCCCGATGCTGCGGACACAACCCCAGCCAACTCACAAAATGCTTCTCCGTCGGGAACGCACTCAGGTCCGGGCCAATCTCGCTCAAGATCACCATCGCTGTCGTCTCGCTGATCGCCTCGAGTTGTGTCAGGTCCACCCCCGCCATCCGAAACAACAACTCCCGAGCCCCGAACCGCACCGCATTCTTCCCCGGCTTGTGATTCTTGCGAGGATTCGCCGGCAACGGTTTCCCCTCGCTCTGGTCCGAAAAGCTCTTCAAGCACGCCTCGATCTGCCCGTCACACGCCCGCAACTGACCCTGATAGAACTCGTACAACTCCAGCGTCTGCTTCAACGCGAACAGGTGCTCCTCACGCCACTCGCCGTGCAACGCATTGGCGATCTCCTCGGCACTCGTCTTGCAACTCGGATGGCGGTGAAGGGCCAGCTTCTGCGGGTCCCGCTCCCCGGCCACGATGTCCTGGAGGATCTTCATCCCCGTCAGTCCCACGATGTCGCTGACCACCTCGGTCAGCTTCACATTCATCTCCTCGAGCAGCTTCTGGAGGTGTTGGACATGCTGGGCGGCATAGCGAATCAGCATCTCCCGCTGCCGCTGAAAGCCCCGCCAGCGGACGATGGCGTCGCCCGGCCGGAACGACGCCGTCAACAGGCCGTAGCTGTGCAATCGCCGGATCCACTGGCAGTCCAAGACGTCGCTCTTGGGCCGGCCCGGCGCGTGCTTGGTCTGCCGCGGATCGACCAGCAGCACCTCGAAGCCCCGGCTCGCCAGCAGGTCGTAGAGCGGGATCCAGTACACGCCGGTGGACTCCATCGCCACCGTCGTGATCCCGCACGCCGTCAGCCAGTCCGCCAGCGACTCCAGGTCGCCGGTGTACGCTCCAAACTTCCGGACTCCCACGGGCAACTTGGAGTCCGGATTGACGAACCCGGCCGGGACATCCTCGGCCGGCACTCCCACAAAGTGCACCGCCGCATGCACGTCGACTCCGGCCGCATGGC
>JAYTEU010000514.1:0-2554 GCA_043734985.1 Chthonomonadaceae bacterium | reverse complement strand
CCAGGCCACACTGTGTCTCGTAAGAATTTTGCGAGCGGCGCAGCGGTAAGTCGGCCGGATCTCGAGTCCGCAATCGACGAGGCCGGCTTCGGAGGCATGGTCTCGTTTCTGCTGAAGGATGCCGCGACCGCGATCGCCATGGTCGCGCGTACGCGCCTCTTTACATTGGCCGAGAGCCTCGGTGGTGTAGAGTCGCTCATTGAACATCCAGGCGCGATGACACATGCCGGCCTTGCGGGTTCCCCGATAGAAATCGACCCCGCGCTGGTACGTCTCTCGGTGGGCATTGAGGATAGCGATGATCAGATATTCGACCTGGCTCAGGCGCTTGTGAGTTAGGCGTATATGCTATAATTAACGCCACAAGCATGTGAACGTTGCCTGCCCTAAGCACGAGAACGCGCAACCCGGACATCATTCGCCGCTCGGTGCGCAATGAATGTCCCTTCAAGACGCAAATAACCTTGCAAGAGATGGACTTCAATAGAAATTACTTGCAACTCCGCGCACTCCTTTGCGCTCTTATTCGTTAACACTTCGTTCGCCGCATCGGTTTCAATCTAATATCGCATGTCTGACTAAAGTAATCGGGGAGGTCTGCTTGATGCGTTTCGGCAAGATCGCAGCGTTCGCCGCTTTGCTCGTCGTGACAGCCCTGCCGGGCACGGCCGAAAAGTCGGCATCCACCGCTAAGGCCGCTCCGCCGCCTCCCGCCCGAGTCGAGTTCCTGCGCGACGTTGCGCCGATCTTGGATCGAGGCGGCTGCTCCGGCGCGGGATGCCACGGCAAATTCGGAGGAAGAGGTGGGCTCCAGGTCTCGCTGCTCACGCTTTCGCCCGAGGACGACTACGAACCGCTCGTCTACGGAGGGCGCGGACGGCGCGTCAACTTCGTCGCCCCCGAAAAGAGCCTGCTACTCCTCAAGGCGACGAACGTAGCGCCCCACGTAGGCGGAGCGCGCTTTGCCGTGGGATCGCCACAGTACAACACAATCCTCCGCTGGATTAAGGCGGGCGCGCCGTACGACGATAAAGACCCTCGCCTCGTCAATCTCTCCATCACTCCGCAAAAGTTTACACTCGTGAAGATTGGCGCGCCGCAGCAGCTTCGAGTCGTCGCAAACTACACCGACGGCAGCACGCGCGACGTCACCAGCCAGACCGCGTTTCAATCGACCAACGATGCCGTGCTGAGCGTAACTCAGGCCGGGCGCGTAACGGGACTGAGGTGGGGTGGCGGCGCAGTACTCGGGAGATACCTCGGAACGATCGTGGCCTCGTTTGCAACTCTGCCGCAAACCCGCAAGGGCACGTACCCGGCGCAGTCCGCGAACAATGTCATCGACAAGTTCGTTTTCGATAATCTCAAGCGACTGAATGTTCTCCCGTCCGCGCTGAGCTCCGATACCGAATTCCTGCGGCGCGTAACACTTGATACTCTCGGGCGGCTCCCAACATCCGACGAGATCGCGGAATTTACGGCGAATTCCGCGTCGGACAAGCGCGCGAAGCTAATCGACGATCTGCTCCAGCGCCCAGAGTTCGCGGACTACCGAACGCTCCGACTGGCGGACCTCCTGCGCGTGAACCCGCGCAAGATCAGCAATACCGGCGCCCTCGGCGACCGAGCCGCCACGCTCTTCTACGAATGGATATGGAAAAGCGTCGATTCCAACAAGCCCTGGGACCAGTTTGTGCGCGAGATCGTAACGGCGCGCGGCAGCACTTTCCAGAACGGACCCGCCAACTTTTATCGGATCGAGCGAAACCCGAACGACCGCATGGAGAACCTTGGCCAGGCGTTTCTCGGCGTCCGTATGTCCTGCGCGCGCTGCCATAAGCACCCGTTCGACCGCTGGACCACCGACGATTACTGGAATTTCGCCGCATTTATGGGCAAAGTCGGCATACAGGGCAGTCGCGTACTCGATGACAATGTGATCGGCTACAATCCGGGCGCGCAGGTTATCAACGCCTCGGTCACAGGGCGCAACCGGGGTAAAGTCGCTCCCTGCACCTATCTAGGCGAAAAGGAGCCCGCGAAGGTGGAAGGCGATCTAGTTGAGCATCTCGCGGACTGGATGACCGCGCCGTCGAACGCGTTCTTTGCGCGCGCAGGCGTTAATCGGCTATGGTCCTACTACTTCGGGCGCGGCGTGGTGCATCCCGTCGACGACATGCGTGCGACCACACCGGAAAGCGTTCCCGGTCTGCTGGATGCGCTCGCCAAGGAGCTGGTAGACAGCAAGTACGATATGAAGCACGTAATTCGGTTGATCCTGAACTCGCGCACCTATCAACTTTCGGCCATCCCAACTGAGTCGAACGCCCGCGACGACCGCTTCTTCTCGCACTTCATGCCGAAGGCGATGCCCGCGCAGGCAATGCTAGACATGCTCAACCAGGCCACGGGCGCAAAGGAGCAGTTCGGAACGTTCCCAGAGCGCACAAAGGCCGTGCAATCCGCGATTCCAACTGGAAACGGCTTCCTCGAAGCCTTCGGACAGTCGCACCGGGACTTCCTGGCGGACATCGATCCCAAACTGGAGCCGAAC
>JAYTEU010000513.1:0-2246 GCA_043734985.1 Chthonomonadaceae bacterium | reverse complement strand
AACCGGAACCTGGTCCTACAGTTTCGACGCCGGAAACCGCCTGACATCCACCACGAATCCTAACTCAGAAACGACCAGTTTCACGCTGGACGCCGCCGGGCGCTGCACGCGCCAGGATTTCAGCAACACGACTTATGCGCTGAATAGCTATGACAGCGCTAACCGCATCACCGAGATCCAGACCAAGAATTCGGGCGCGACGGTTCTCTCGGACCTCCAGTATGCTTACGACGGCGTGAATCTCACCAGCCGAACGGACACGGATGGGACGGTCACCTCGTTCGGTTTCGATGCCAGCAATCAGCTCACGAGCGAATCGCGCGATAACAGCCACAGCACCGGTTATTCGATCTCGTACGTCTACGATCACAATCAGAACAGAACGAGCAAGACGATCGGCGGCGTCACCGACACGTATTCGTACGACTCGCACGATAAGCTGACATCGACTAGCTTCAAATCGTACTATTACGACGCGGGCGGGAACTGCACGTCCGTCGTGGTCGGCGGTAATACCACCGCGCTGACTTGGGACGGCGGAAGCATCCTCACGGAGAAGCAGGGAAGCACGACCACGGCGGTATATACCTACGGCGAGGGCCTCATCCGCGAAGAGAGCGAAGTGACGCTGTTCGATGTACGGCCCGCTGAGATATTTGTCGACCGACCAACACTTTCGCCCGCCCGGGGTCCTGGAGAAATCTTCCGGGCGCCGGGCGGGCTGCTTTGTGGCGCGCCCGCACCAAACCGGCTTCGAGGATCGCGACGAACAGCGTATCGGTGTGGCCATTGAAATTCGGCAGGGTATTCCGAGCGGCCCGGCGAACGTATTCGAGCTTCCGCGGCCAATGACAGCGGAGGGAAGGCTGTACTGAAAGGTTTTGAATGTTGAGATTTCCACTTTTGTCGGTCGTTCTGTGGGTCGTGGCTCTCGCCGTTGCCGAGCCGGGCGCGCGGGCAAGTGAGGACACACTGCCTGCGGAGCTTTCGCGATTTGGCGCGCTGGCCCGGACCGAACTTCGGAAGCCGATTTCGGAGACGCCGTCCGCTCCGCTGGCGGAAGCGATGGACATCCTGGTACACGCTTCGGACCGAATACTTGCGCGTGCGCCCGACCTTTCCGACGAGAAGCTGATGGCCCGGCTTGCCCCGTTCAAGCAGCGGATGAACCCTGAGAAGCGGGACGTCGGCGTGATGGAGCCGACGTGGTTCGAGGTGAACACCGCGCGGCATGGCGGCCGGTGCGCGATCGCGGTCACGATGGGCGCCGTTTCGCGCCTGGCGGTTTTCGATCGTTCCGGCGGCGGGAGTTACGAAGTCGGCGCGCCGATGCGCTGGCTCTACCGCTATCACCAGAGGCCACAGTTCGCCGCGAACGGGCTGCTGCTGGTAATTTCGGACTCGGTTCAGGATGCCGGGATGCGCGAGGGCCTGCGCATCGATCTGCTGGGTCTGAGTGGGCGGCGATTTACGGTGCGGCAGACGCTAAAACGGCTCTTCGTCCTGGACAAGGAGTGGCCGGCGAGAGTAAGTCGGGCGGGCGATCGGCTCACCCTGGAGAGCGTCGACGCGCCGGGCGCGATTCTCACCTCGCACGCGGACACGCATTTCGAGCGCGTGGAGACCTTCGCGATCGAGCCGGCCGGGCTGCGGCCGTTGAGCGTGCTGCTGCGCGACCCGGAGCTGCGCGCGGTGGATGCCTGGCTGCAGGCGGCGAAGGAGGCGAAGCGGCCTGCGCCGATGCAGTCCCTGGCGCGACACCTGGTTCCGGAAGGTGCGATGCTCAGCGACTGTACCGTGCGGGCCTTGGGCGCGGGACAGGTCGCGGCGACCGTAACATTCGAGGATGCCAACGTGCGCTTCACCCTTCAAAAGACCGGTGGAAGCCTGCGCGTAATCGCCGTGCAGTCCGTAAGAAAGTAGGGCCATGCGGTGTTTCCCACGGGAACGGAGACAGACGTAATGGCAGCGACTATTCGGCCGGCGACGGAAGCGGACGCGGAGCAGATCGCGGCAATCTATGGGCCGATCGTTCTGAACACCGCGATCTCATTCGAAATGGAGCCGCCGGACGCCGAGGAGATGCGGCGCCGAATAGCGGGCACGCTGGAGCGGTACCCGTGGCTGGTCTGCGAGCGCGGTGGCGAGGTTCTGGGGTACGCTTACGCAAGCCAGTACCGGACGCGCGCTGCCTACCAGTGGTCGGTGGACACCGCCGTCTATACCGGCGCGCAGTCTCGCGGGAT
>JAYTEU010000512.1:0-4680 GCA_043734985.1 Chthonomonadaceae bacterium | reverse complement strand
CGACTGACGCTGCACGCAGGCGTCCGAGTTGCGCGTATCGAGCCGAACACGGCATGGCTCCAGCCTTCGGACTATTCCGAGGACGACGCGAATTGCACGGCGACCGGCGAAGCGTTTCCAGTGCCCGCCCGGTTTGTGTTCGCGCTGCTCGGGCATCGCGGCGACGTTTCGCTATTCCACAGGCTGGGAATTTCGATTGAAAGAGACGGAAGGCCGGTGCGCGATCCCATGACCTTTGAAACGACCGTGCCGAACGTATTCGTCGCCGGTTCGCTCGCCGGAAGCAAGATCGACATCATACTTACGGGCCGGGAGCAGGCCGCTGGAGTGGTGCAACGGATCGCTAAGAAGCTGAGAAGAAAGAATTATTGACCGGAGGCGCTATGTCACAGATCGAGGATTGGTCGGGAAAGCCGGAGACGCTAGGGCTCGAAGCAGACGGATTGAGGCGCGCGGAGGCGATTCTACGCAAAGGGCTGGAAGCCGGGATCTACCCGGCCGCGGTTTATGCGGTGCTGCGAGATGGCAAGATCGCCGCGGCCGGAGCGATGGGCGTCGCGCAGCACGACGGAGAACACCCCATAGTGGCCGAACCTTGGACAGTCTTCGACATGGCTTCACTGACGAAACCGGTCGCCGCCACGCTGCTGCTCCAGTGCGTCGAGCGTGGCGACCTGCATTTGGGCATGCGCGTGGTTGACTTCCTTCCGGAGTCCGCGGGATCGCCGGTTGGGGCCATCACGCTCTTTCAACTTGCAACGCATACAAGCGGCCTGCCGCCGTGGAAACCGCTCTACAAGTCCGAGCGCGACTCCGCCATTGAAGAGATCCTCGCGACCGACCTGGAAGCGGAGCCCGGAACGCGCTACGCCTACTGCGACCTGGGCTATATCTTGATCGGCGAGATTTTGCAGCGCGTGACCGGCGTAAAGTTGGATAAGCTGGCCCGAGCGCGTATATTCGCTCCGCTCGGCATGATCGACTCGACGTACTGCCCCGACGAGAGCGTTCACGGCACAATCGCTGTAACCGCGAACTGCCCTTGGCGCGAAGGGCTGACGCTCGTTGGGCAGGTCCACGATGCAAACGCGCACAGCATGAACGGGATATCCGGCCACGCGGGACTGTTCTCCACCGCGCCGGACATGGCGAGGTTCGCGGTCTCCCTTTTCTATCCGGAGGAGGCCGCGAGACTCGGTATTCCCGCGCTGCTAAAGCCCGCGACCGCCCGCCTCGCGGCCACGCGCCAGACCGATCCGGCGGTCGGAGGCCACTCTATCGGCTGGTTTACCATGCCGAACGGAATGTTGCCGCGCGGCGATATATTCTCCAAGCGGACCTTTGGTCACACCGGCTTCACCGGCACCCTGCTGCTCCACGACCCCGAATGCGGCGTCACCGTTATACTTCTGACCAATCGGGTGGTTAACCCCGCCGACGGCACGAATATCGGACGGATTCGGAGGCTGTTCGCGAATGCCATCGCCGGGACCATGATCTGATTCCCTGTGACTCAGATCAGCTCGGCGATCGGTTCGTGGCCGGGCAGCAGGTAGTTCGGACGGCCGGTCATATCGTGGACAGGAGTGTCGGCGATGTTGATGCCAATGTTGCGATAGAGCGTCGCGAAGACGTCCTTGTAGTCCACGGGCCGCTCGTCCGGCTCTTCGCCGAAGCGGTTCGTGGAGCCGATCACCTGGCCGGTGCGCATGCCGCCGCCCGCAAGCAGGCAGGAGGCGACTCGCGGCCAGTGATCCCGGCCGGCGTCTTTGTTAATGCGCGGAGAGCGGCCGAAATCCCCCCACACCACCACGGAGACATCCTTATCCAGCCCGCGATCGTACAAGTCGCGGACAAGCGCGGTGACCGCCTGGTCGAGCAGGGGCAGGTGCTTCTTCAGGTTCGTGAAGTTGCCTCCGTGCCAATCCCAGAAGCCGTAGCTCAAAGTAACGAAGCGCACGCCTGCTTCGACCAATCGGCGGGCGGCTAGAAACTGGTCGTGGATCATCGGAGAGGCGTCGCCCTGCACCGTACTAATTCCGGAGCCGTACATCGCGCGGACCTTCGGATCCTCCTTCGTCACGTCGAGCGCGCTCACCAGTTTGCTCGAAGTTAGCAGGTCGAACGCCTTCTGATGGAGCGAGTCGAGTCCCTTCATGCTGTCGACGCCCTTGCGGAAACGATCCAAGCCGTCGAGAAGCCTGCGCCGATCCGCCAGGCG
The DNA here is from genome assembly GCA_043734985.1 of Chthonomonadaceae bacterium. GTDB lineage: Bacteria > Armatimonadota > Chthonomonadetes > Chthonomonadales > Chthonomonadaceae > DATGJU01. Next base: position 2,459 of record JAYTEU010000512.1, on the reverse strand, counting down.
ATCCAGCGTAACGCCGTTCAGCACCATGTCGGGCATCATTGGCCCGTTGGGGTTGAGTGCACCGTGTTCCAATCCCAGAAAGCCGGGGCCGGGATCGTTGTAAGGCGGGTGCTGGGTATGCGCCGCCATATTGACGAACGGCGGGACGGTCTTCTCCACCGGACCCTGGAGGTAGGAGATCACCGAGCCCATGTCCGGCGCGTGGTTCTGGTTGAACTCCGCGTTGGTATATCCGCTCAGGCAGAGGTTGGAGGCGTGCTCGTCGCGAGCGCCGACAAGGGAGCGAACGATCGCGAACTTGTCCATCATCTTCGCCAGGGCAGGCATATACTCGCAGATTTCGATGCCCGGGACGTTCGTCTTGATCGGCTTAAACTCGCCGCGAATCTCGGCGGGCGCGTCCGGTTTCAGGTCGTAAGTATCCTGATGGGCCGGCCCGCCGGGCAGATAGACCATGATGATGGCCTTGTGTCCGCCGCGCGTTCCCGTGGCGGCGTCCGCCGCAAGGGCATCCGTGAGCGTCAATCCGCCCAGGGCTAGTCCACCGATTTTCAGGAATTCGCGACGGCTAAATCCGTCGCAGAACGCCGAGCCACTTCCACCGCGTATCGTCAGCACTGTGCCCCCTCCGCCCCATCCAACGTGTTACCCCTATCAGACAATCAAATTGGAAGCCTGGTAACAGCTATTGTACTCCAAGGCCCTCAATAATCGGTTGAACCGCCTGGCGCGCCTGATCGTAAACCAGGTTACCAATCGACTTGGTATTATCGGCTTGGTATTAAGGATGATCAAAATGCGTTTGCCGCTCTCACTACTTGACCTCGTTCCGCTGGGAAGCGCGTCGGACAGCGGGCAGGCGATACGCAATAGCCTTGAGCTTGCGCAGTCGGCGGACCAACTGGGCTATACGCGATACTGGTTTGCCGAGCATCACAACATGCCGACGATAGCCAGCACCACGCCGGAGATACTGATCGCGCTGGCAAGCGAAAAGACGTCGCGTATTCGCGTGGGTTCCGGCGGGGTAATGCTGCCCAACCACGCGCCTCTGAAGGTTGCGGAGGCGTTCAAAATGCTCGAATCGCTGTACCCGGGGCGTATCGATTTAGGCATTGGACGCGCGCCGGGGACGGACCAGGCGACGGCGCTGGCACTGCGCAGGTCGCCAGAGGCTCTGGGGTCCGACGACTTCCCCGCGCAACTTGCGGACCTCTTCGCTTTTGGATCACCGAAAGGCGTCGCGATGCGAGCCGGTCGGTTCGGGGCGCCGATGATGGTCACTGCGGTGCCGACCGGCGTTTCGCTGCCTCCGGTATGGCTGCTGGGATCGAGCGACTACAGCGCGCACCTTGCGGCGCAGCTCGGCCTGGGCTTCGGGTTCGCGGCACACTTCAGCGACTTCCCGCCCGAAGCTCCGATGCTTGCCTATCGCGACGAGTTCACACCCGGCGCGATCTTCACGCAGCCGCATGCCATACTCACGCTGTCTGTTATCTGCGCGCCGACAGTCGCCAAGGCCGAGCGACTTGCTGCCAGCCTGTTCGTCGCATTTGCGCGCCTGCGAACCGGTCAATCCTCAATGCTGCTTCCGCCGGAGCAAGCCCTGCAATATCAATTCTCGCCCGCCGAAAGCGCCGTAGTACAGCAGATTCGTGCGAAGCAAATAATAGGCACGCCGGATGCGGTGAAGTCGCGAATCGAAGAGATCGCCGCGCGCACGATGGCTGACGAAGTGATGGTCTCCACCTTCATCCACGGTCACGCTGACCGCTTGCGCTCCTACGAGCTGCTCGCGGAAGCGTTCAGCATCTGCCCTGATTCTGCCAATGCTCGATAGAAAGGTCGATGGAGTGACCGCGTTTTCGCCCTACGTTATGACTACTCTACTTCGTTCCGGCTGGTCGGAAGACTACCGTTTTGATCCGACGATGTTTGTCCGGAGCCTGACCTCCGCTGGATTCGAGGTGAGTACTACGGCAATGGATTTCCTTACACGATTCGGGAATCTCCGAGTAACTTGTAAGCACCCCAATATCGACAGTGTCACGCAGCAAGCCAAATTTATCGTCGAAGGTCGAATACAGCTATTGTTACCAGAAGTAGCACTTCTCAAAGACCAATTGGGGCGTTTAGTTTACTATGTTGGGAGCGCCAGAGACTATGACATGTCTTTGTACATAGATACATACGGGAAAATGTATGGCACCTGGGAGGATTCTGGTTACTTTCTGGGTGCCGATGCCAACGATGCTCTGGAGAATCTTATTCTGGGGAAAGAGCTGGAAATCGTGCTGGAGTAGCGACTTCCATCTCTTTCTGAACGGTGTCTAATTGCTCGGCGATGCGGCTCTTTGCGGTGAATTCCCAGCAAGATGTCTTCTTCGCCCTTAGCGCAAGGACCGCGTTGATCCAGGCGGGACCCCAGCCGCTTTCGGCGTTCCAGGGTCCCCAGCCGA
>JAYTEU010000511.1:0-1594 GCA_043734985.1 Chthonomonadaceae bacterium | reverse complement strand
GGCGCCGCCCTTCAGGGATACCGTCACTTCACCGCCGGCCGGTGCATACTTAACCGCGTTCTCGATCAGGTTGCGTGTCAGCATCTCCACGTGAAACGGCGGAGCGTAGACAATGGCCTCTTCGCTGAGACTCAGGCGCAGTGTTAGCTGTCGTCGCGCGGCCATTACCTGGACAGTCGTGAACATACGCTCGCAAAGTTCCGAGAGCTCGACCGGCTGGGATGCCGGCACGGAGCCGATCTCAAGGCGATTGAGGAACAGCACATCGCGGGTCAGGACCGTAAGACGCTGTGTCTGAACCCGCGCCTCTTCGAGCATCGACCTATATTCGCAAACGTCCCGGTCGCGATTGAGCGCCAACTCGAGATGGCCAGACAGCGCCTGAAGAGGGGTTCGTAGCTCATGAGATGCCGCGGCATAGAATCGTCCGCGTGCGGAGGCAGTGTCCGCAAGCCGCGCGAGCAGTCCATTCAGCGTGGTCACGAGTTCAACGACCTCGACATCCTGCGTGGGCGCAACCAGGCACAGTCGAAGATTGTCGGTAGATGCGGCCTGCGCTTGGCGGGATAAGAGCCGAATGGGCAGCAGCGTCTGACCCACGAGCGCCCAGGAGGCCGCGCCGGTTACGAGGATCAGGAATAGTCCGAGAAGAGAAAGAAGCATTGCCTGTGACCGCAGCACCGCCTCGGTCCGCCACCACGGATACCCGATGATCAGCGTCTGCCCGCCCGACCCCAAGGTTTCCGTTCTCCAGCCGTCGTGAAATCTAGGCCATGCCGGTACCGTGGGCTGCGACTTCTGTAAGATGTGTCCGTCCTTGTCGACCAACACGGCGGCAAGGTCGGCGGAGTCGAGCCAAACGCTTCGCTCATGCAGCCACTCATGCAGCGATTCCGGGCGCTGTGGGTCAACGATAGCCTGTTCCGCGTCGCGCCGCGCGTTTTGAAGGAGACTGTCGACCGATCTGCCTGCGTTGAAAAACGAATAGCATATTAACGCCGAGCAAGTAACTACGACGAATATGCCCGTTACAAGCATAAAGATCCCCGTCAGGCGCGCTCGAATTGATTTTAGTGTCGGCATGGATGATTTGGCGTGTTAACGGGCAGTGCGGCAGTCGTTATGTCGATTGCCCCGGGCCGATGCGAAAACCTATGCCGCGCGCTGTATGGATGAGTGGCGAAGCCTGCCCGCGATCGATCTTACCGCGAAGGTAGCTGATGTATACGTCCAGCACGTTATCATTGCCCTCAAAGTCATACTGCCACACATGTTCGAGGATTGCGGCCCGTGAGACGACGCGGCCGTTGTTGCGCATTAGCAGCTCCAGCAGCGCGTACTCCGTGGAGGAAAGTGAAATGGATTTACCGCCCCGCATGGCTCGCCGAGTGGCCGGATCGAGCGTAAGATCTCCAGTCTGAAGCGGCGGGGGCGGGGCATTTCCGCGGCGAAGCAGGGCGCGAACGCGCGCAAGCAGCTCAGCTAGCTGAAACGGCTTGACGAGGTAGTCATCGGCGCCGGCATCCAGTCCCTCGACTTTGTCCTCCAGGCCGTCTCGCGCCGTGATCATCAAAACGGGCGTCTGGATGTTCTC
>JAYTEU010000510.1:0-5150 GCA_043734985.1 Chthonomonadaceae bacterium | reverse complement strand
CTGCGCAACCTCACTTTCCAGTATAAACAGCCGGACAAGATCCGCCTGGAGGGCCGTTCGCAGACGCGCGGCGGCGCCGTGCTGATTATGAATGGCGCGATGCGCTACTACGAGGTGCCGAAACTCAAGCTGCGCAAGTCGGAAAACCTGGGTTCCCATCCGGGCAGGCGCCAGTCGCTGCTCGAATATACGGGGTTAGTTTCGCCAGGCACCCTCCAGTTCATGGACGCGAAACTAATGCGGGAAGAGCGGGTTGGCGACCGCGAAACTCAAGTCTATGAGATGCGATTCCAGGGTGAGGAAAAGAACTCTTTCTACCGGATCTGGATCGATAAGCAGAACCATTTCACCGTGAAGCGGGAGTGGTGCGATGCCGCCGGCAAACTGCGGGCGACCTTCCTCTATTCCGAGCCGAAGGAGATCACTCCGGGGATCTGGCTGCCCACAAAGGCCGAGGTGAAGAACGCCGAGGGAATTACGGCGGCCGTGGTCGTGATGAGCGAGATCAAGCCGAACCAGGGGCTTACCGACGAGCCGTTCACACCAATTCAGTGAAGAGCGGCATGCGGCGTTACTCTGATTCACGGCAATCGCCGAACAAACTTCTCTTACGGAAGTAGGGGTACAGCGAGGTGAGGCGTGCGGCGTTACTCTGCTTCTCCTGACGGGCTGGGCCGTAGCGCAGCCCCGCCGCAAGTGCGCTCGGCACAGATATCCGGGCTTCCCGATTATGCGTTCGATTCTCGCTGGCAGTGGGCCGCTCTCCTGTTCATAGCGCTCACGGCCATTGCGCGGCTGGCGACCCTCCGCAGTGTCGCGATCGCTCCGGAAGCAGCCACCCTGTTGGGATGGCCGGGCAGGCTAGCTTTCGCGAACTCCGTAGACGGTCCGCTTGCCGGCTTTATTCTTCGCGTCGGCAGCATTTTCCTCGGCAGTGGCTACTTGGCCCTGCATTTGGTCGAGATTGCCGCCACTTTGTGTACGCTCCAATGCGGATACGTCCTCGCGCGCCGGCTCTTCTCCCCGCTTACGGGTGTCCTGGTCGTGGCGCTCATCGCGCTCAGCCCACTCGTTGAACTCGGAAGCAAGATCGCGGCCTGCGATCCTCTCCTGCTCTTCTTCTGGTCGCTAGCCGTCGTCTGGCTGGAGCGGGCGCTCTTCGCCGAGGGGCGCGCCGAGCAGAACCGCGCCTGGACTATCGCGGGCCTGGTGACGGGACTGGGCTGCCTCGCAAGCCACGGCATGCTGCTCCTGCCGCCCTGCCTGTTCCTCTACCTTCTGATCTCACCTTCGCACCGAATCTGGCTCCGGCGCTCGCAGCCCTACCTGGCCTTTCTCTTTGTACCACTGCTCGTCACCGGCATCCTGTGGAGGTTCGACCCTAAAGTGAATACTTTTCGCCAGGCGCTGGAAGAGGCCGGCAGGGCGTCGGACATGCCGCTGCGCCGCCTGGGAGAGATGGGAGGCGCGCAGGCGCTGCTTATAGGTCCGGTCCAGTTCTTCGGCGCGCTCATCACAGCGCTGAAGAGCCTCTCCCTGAACGATCGCGCCGCGGGAGCGCAGCGCTGCCGGTTCCTGGCCTGCGCCGGCCTGCCTGTCATCGCGCTTATCTATCTCGTTGGCTTGATGTGGATACCACCGTCCAATTGGACCACGTGCGCCACGCTCCCCCTGACGGTCCTCTGGGCGGGCTGGCTTACCACCTGGGCCGGCCGCTCCCGCCGCGATGCCGTTCTGGCTTTCTCGCTCGCGGTTGTCGCTTGTGCCGTGAGCCTTTTCCTAACGTTCGTCGCTCTGCGGTAGTGTCAGACCGAACCTGTGTCAACTTCGTTCGGTATTTTCTGCATCTTCAAGGATGGACTTGGCGCTTTCGGGCCTTTGCGGTGAATCTTCGGCGAACCAGCGCAGCGCATGTGTATCGAGCAACAGTCTCACGTGAGGTAATCCTCGAACCCCTCTGGAGTATCGTCGAATTCGGGAGCCATGTAGAGTACGTGACCTTTGGCGTAGCCACGCTTCACCGGTAGTTTCGGCGTCGTTCCCAGTGGAACGATCTTGGCGACGGGTTTATCATTCTGGAGCAGAATTATCTCTTCGCCGAACGGAATATCGCTGACTAACTCCGCAAGGCGCTCGGCGGCGGCCTCAATGGTAATTTGAGACATACCAAATCCTCCTTACAATCAAAAGGCGTGAGCAACCGACAATGTTGGCCTATTATACCATTCCCGCATTGGGCGGGGGACCGGGCAAAATTATGGCCCCTTCTCGGGGGAGAAGGGGCCGGGGGGATTGGCTCAGGGAGAACCAACCAATGTTTATGCCGGTTCGGGGCGCAGTCTCGGAGTGATGCGCGGCGCTTCCGTCTCCGTAGTTGTCGGGAGGCCGGTCGCGGGCGGCGGCGTGGGCGGCGTGACCATATTCCTGCGAATATCGTCGGCGGTCACCTCGCCGTTCAGCAGCCCGAGGAACTCTTCGCGCGTAAGCGTCTCCTTCTCAAGAAGGATCTCCGCAATCTCGTCCATTTTGGCCCGGTTGTCGGTGAGTATCTGGCGCGCCCGCTCACATCCGGCATCGATGAACGCGCGTACCTCTTCGTCAATGGCGCGAGCCACGTCTTCGCTGTAGTCGCGATCCTCCATTATGTCCCGGCCGAGGAACGGATTTCCGTGCCGTCGTCCGAGGCGCACCATGCCGAGTCGGTCGCTCATTCCGTATTCGCAGATCATGGCGCGGGCCAGGTCCGTTGCGCGATCGAGGTCGCTGACCGCGCCCGTTGTGACATCGCCGAATACGATCTCTTCGGAGACGCGCCCGCCGAGCAGCGAGGTAATGTCGTCGAGCATGTCCTGCTTGGTGCGCAGGCTCTCCTCTTTCGGCAGATACCAGGTGGCGCCGCCGCTCATGCCGCGCGGGATGACCGTGATCTTGTAGACCGGATCGGCATTTGGTATCTTGGCGGCAACGATCGCATGGCCCAGTTCATGGAATGCGACAACGCGCAGTTTTCGCTCCGAATTCATGCGGGTCTTGCGCTCCGGTCCCATCAGAACCCGGTCACGCGCCTCGTCGAACTCGGACATGCTTACCCGCGTCTTGTCGCGCCGCGCCGCAAGGATGGCGGCCTCGTTCACGACGTTCATGATGTCGGCGCCGGTAAATCCGGGAGTCAGCCTCGCCAGCGTCTCGACGTTTACATCGTCTTCCAGCGGCTTGCCCCGCAGGTGAACGCGGAAGATCGCCTCGCGGCCTCGCACGTCCGGCGCATCGACGATTACGCGGCGGTCGAAGCGGCCTGGCCGAAGCAGGGCGGGATCGAGTACGTCCGGGCGGTTCGTCGCGGCAATCATGATCACGCCGGCGTTCGGATCGAAGCCGTCCATTTCGACCAATAGTTGGTTCAGCGTCTGCTCGCGCTCGTCGTGACCGCCGCCGAGTCCCGCGCCGCGCTGTCGGCCCACTGCGTCGATCTCATCGATGAAGATGAGCGCCGGGCGGTTGGCCTTGGCGGTCTCGAACAAGTCGCGAACGCGGCTTGCTCCGACGCCGACGAACATCTCAACGAAGTCGGAACCGGAGATATGAAAGAATGGAACGCCCGCCTCGCCGGCAACCGCGCGAGCAAGCATCGTCTTACCGCATCCGGGAGGTCCAAGCAGAAGTACGCCTTTCGGGATCTTCGCGCCGAGAGCCTGAAACTTTTTGGCATTTTTCAGAAATTCGACAATCTCCGCCAGCTCCTGCTTAGCCTCTTCCACGCCGGCCACCTCTTCAAAGGTAACTTTCGGAACCGAATCCGTAAGGCGGCGCGCCCGGCTGCGGCCGAAGTTCATCGCCTGATTGCCGCCGGACTGGGCCTGCCGGATAAAGAAGATGTAGAAGATCACCAGGAAACCGAGCGGCAGCAGCACCATCATCAGCACGGTCTGCACCCAATCGCTAAGAATCGGCCGCTTAATGTCGATATTGATGTTCTTCTTGTGCAGCTTGTCGATCAGGTCTCGACGCGCTTCCTGAGAGTCCGGAAGCACTACCGCGAACTTCTGCCCGGCCTGCTTCGGAGTCGGGGCCGGCGGTGAGGTCGGCGCATAGGTGCCCGTTACCTCATCCTTTTGGAAGGCCAGGTCCGAGAACGCGGGGGACGCGGGGGCTTCCTTGTCGATTTCAGTCAACAGCCAACTGTACGGTTTCGTCTCCGTTGACTGCCCGAGGGCCGAAAGAACGGGAGACTTAAGCAAAACGGCGATCAGCGCGATCACTACGATCAAGATCAGGATGCGCGACCCGTTGTTTCCAGCTTTCAAATCAACCTCCTCCGGCAGCCCGCGGTCCTGTCTTAGGAGCTTTCGCAGACGATCCGGGTAATGCTTCCATTATAGCACACGTACCGCAAGGAATTCGGATGAAAAGCAACGTTCGCCAACCCGACCCACGGTTTAGGCGTACACAAGTTCGGTTTTCGCGCCGAATATTCTGCGGCATCACTAGCCGACTCTCTCATTCTACGTGACGCCGCTATCGGATAGTGCCATGATTAGCACGCACGGGCCAATTATTTCCGTTCGGGAAGCGCCGGGAGCGAGCGGCAGGCTGAATTCTCCGCCCTGCACGCCGAGCACGCCAAGTATCCGTTCGTCTGATCCAGATTCAACGATCACCGGAACGTACGCTCGTTGTTTGGATGGCGTCTTTCCATCTACAAAGATGTCCTGTAGCTTTTTGGTGCCGCTCATGCCACGCGGACGCATACGGTCCCCCTTGCTCCACGACCGTGCGGCAAGCGGGAGGCGCACTGCGGCGAGCGGGAACAGCAGGGCATCCGGCACCGGACCAGAGGCCTCGATACGCTCCAACGCGCGGCGCGCCTCCCCGATACCGGCGAACACCCGTGTTGCGATCCGTCCGCCTTGCGGAAGCGCGGCTTCGCCTTCGGCGGGCAGTTCGACGCGCCATTTGGCCGGAGCTGCTGCCACCCGTTCGAGGGCCACGGTGAGGCTGTCAGGATCGAGGGAGATCCGGCAGGCGGGCGATCCGTCCTGGGGAAGCTGTACGACAAGGCGCTCCCGGCGCGCGGCGGCATGCAGAACGGCAGCGATCAACTCCTGGTCGATGCCGTGCAGATCGCCCCTGATTTCGGATATTGCCAGCCT
>JAYTEU010000509.1:0-3467 GCA_043734985.1 Chthonomonadaceae bacterium | reverse complement strand
TCATGGAGAACTGGTACATAGCCTTTCCTTTCCGATGCTTAAGCGAAATCGAGGCGGGTAGCGCGATCCCACACACCATCGCCCGGACGTGGTACGCCGGTAAGGCGATTGAAGCATTATACCAGAACTAGTTCTCCTGCAGAACGCCCCGAAAAGCAGAATGCCCGCAAGAGCCGCCGCTGCTCCCGCGATCGGCGCCCACGGGCGTTCTGCTGCTCACGTCCTCTCGACGGGCCGAACCCCGTCGGCAAGATCGTTAGTGTACGTTACGCCTTCTGGGCGGACCTGACTTGGCCCTACACGCAATTGCGCCGTGCCCGACCGCATTGCGATGGCACGGCGTACGTTTTTCGACTGTCTCCCACATGACCCTCAGTTCGAACGAGACGCCTTCTTGAGCGTCGATACAGCCGCCCGGGCTGCGGTCCTTCGTGGGCTGGGGCCGGGCGTTCGCGTAGTATTCCATGGCGTATCCCCATATACATGGCAGCATGCCGCCTGATTGTGAGCGCAATCGGGTGGCGAAGTTATCGGACACTGGTTCATTCCGTCATTCGGTGGTGAACTTAACCGGCATTCTTACGAGAATTCTATGACGCTTATTCGAACGAGCGAGCGCTGCGGTAGTCGGCGAATTGGGAAGGACAATCCAGGTTAGGTCGTGAATGAAAGTGTGTCGAAACGAGCCGGTAGCGCGGCTATTCCGGTTGGTCAGGAGGGCGCGATGGGTTTGAGCGAACAGTCCGTGCGGCAGTTCCGGGAGCACGGCTACACTTCTGAGGCCGAATTCTTCAGCCAGGATGAGAGGGATGCCATCCGGCGCGAGGTCGAGCGACTGCAGCGGGACGGCCTCCTGCGCAATGTCGCCACCGAAGGCGACGGCAGGACGCCCTCGCGAGCCGGACGGAACCTACAACTCTGCCCGATGTACATGCACAGCAGGCTGTTTCGCGCCCTGCCGTTCGCGCCGAAGGTCGTAGACGCGATATCCCGATTGATCGGTGATCCTGTCATCTTGCGGCTGGATCAGGTGTTTCTCAAGCCCGCGGGCGATGGAGTCGGCACCGCATGGCACCAGGACAACGCCTATTTCCAGATCAAAGATCCGCTCAAAGGCACGGCGATGTGGATCGCGGTCCACGACGCTACGGTGGAAAACGGCACGATCCATGTTATCCCGGATTGCTTCACCGAGCTGCTGGAGCACGAGCGCGACCCGAACAGTAACCACCACATTCGCTGCCGGCCGGACGAGAGCCGCGCCGTTCCCATCGAGCTGCCCGCAGGCGGTGTCGCCTTCTTCGCTTACGGCACGCCCCATTGCACGCTCCGCAACCGGACCGACCGCGACCGTGCGGGTGTCGCGCTCCACTTTGTAAACGGCGGCAGCTTCGATGAAGACAAGCAGATCGGCGGCAAACCGATCGCCGGCTACAATCCGGCGCTGACCGGCCCCGATGCAAGCGGCGGCGTGAACGAATATGGCGAGTTGGTCGCGGGAACCTGGCAGGCCGAAGTGGCAGGACTGCTCTGAAGACATCGGCTGATCCCCGGCGCTTGGACATCGCGCTTATCCCTGGCGCTTGGACGTTTCGGCCAACGACATCGCGATGGTATACCGCAGTCCCAGGGTCATTCAGTTCTCCAATCTGAGGAGCCCCGTGGGATCGACATCCCGCGCCTAAAGGGTACCCGGTTTACAAAACCCGCCTTCGCGGGTTACGGATTGAGTCCGCGCAGGCGGACTTCATAGTCTTAGACCGGTACTTTAGTGCCGTGTCGTGGCTAACCCAGAGGCTCTGGAAGGGAAAATGCGGCCGCGAGTCGAAACCTATGCGGTCAGTCGCTGTCCCACACCAACCCGGAGAGATTTAAACAGGTATGTCCGTAATACAATCGGCCGCGAGGCCGTCCACCAGGGTCCGCCACGCGCCCGCAGTCACATCCTCCAACCGCGCATTCTCAACATTCGCGGGAGTTTGTTTCGCCGTTACCGCTCTGGTCCTCGTCGCCTTTGCGAAAGCCGGGGCGATGATTGGACCGGATAACGCGAGATCGCAACCCACGCTTGCGGCTAACAGCGCGTTCGGCAGGAGGCAGGCGGCAAAGGTTTTGGACGTCGCAATTCAGCCCTCGACGCGGAAGAAGCGGCTCGACCTGGCCATTGACGTTTCCGGTAGGCTCAATGCGGGCACGGTCGATGTCACGGCGAGGCTGCTGGATGAAACGGGCAAGGAGGAGAAACAGTTCACCGCGCAGGCGAGCTGCCTCGCGGCGGATCGGCAGACGCTGAACGTCTCCTTCCCCTGGGCCGACCCGCGCCTCTGGGATCTGGACAAGCCGAACCTCTACACGATTGCGCTCACCGTTAAGGCGCCGGGGCTCGACGCGGAGTTCAAGGATACCTTCGGTTTTCGAGAGTTCTGGACGCAGGGGAAGCAGTTCTTTCTCAACGGACTCCCGATCCGGCTCCGTCCGACCGGCGGCTCGGATATCGATGCGCAGCGGCTGGCCGGATACAATATGACCGTGATAACGCCGAGCCGGCAGGGCGACCTGGGCGACGGCGGACCCGATGCGGATTGGCTTGAGAAGGCGGATCGTGGAGGCTGGCTGACGACGGCGCCGCTCGCCGACATGGCGCCCTACGCCGTCGATCGCACCGGCCGCGTGATCTGGAACGAGGCTCGCCGCTTGGCTTGGACCCAGCGCGTCGAGGCGGAGGTCCGGCGGTTAAAAAATCATCCTTCGATCGTGTTGTGGACTCACTCGCCGAACGTTTTCAGTACCCCGCAGGACCAGAATCCCCGCGCGATCGGCCGCGTGGATAAGAGCCGGCGGACAACGCCCTCCGGTCTTGCGGAAGTGGGTTTCGAAGCATGCGCCATCGTTCGGAGGCTCGACCCGACCCGCCCGGTGACGACCCATGGCGGCGCGGATATCGGCGACGTCTATACTGTGAACCAGTACCTAAACCTCATTCCGCTTCAGGAGCGCGAAGACTGGCTGACGGAGTGGGCCGCGAACGGCGACCTGCCGTTGATGGCCGTCGAGTTCGGCACGCCGCTCTTTACCACGTTCCTCCGTGGACGCTCGCAGTACGAACGCGCGGTCGCCACGGAGCCCCTGCTGACGGAGTTTGCGTCGATCTACCTCGGCCACCAGGCGTATATCGATGAGACCTCGGACTACCGGAACAGCTACGTCGGCAGATTTGACAACGGCCAAACCTATCGGTTTAATGCCGACCGCGACCTCGCACCGATCGTCGATACGCCCGCCTTCCAAAAAGTGGAGGCGCTGTTCAATCGTAATACGTGGCGGAGCTGGCGCACCACCGGAATGGCGGGCGGCATGGTTCCGTTGGCGCAGCGTGGATCGAGCGTCAAGGCGGCAAGCGAAAGTGGGCGCGCGCTGGCGGAGAGCAACGGCCCGACCCTCGCCTGTATCACCGGGCCGTGGGACGC
>JAYTEU010000508.1:0-7406 GCA_043734985.1 Chthonomonadaceae bacterium | reverse complement strand
ATCCGGCATGCCGAGGGCTTTCTTCGCGGCGCTCTTGAAGTCGCCTGTCTGTTTTAGCTCTGCGATAATTTTGCGCCCGGTGGCATCGTCCGGTACCTGAATTATCTTGACTTTGTAGGCGGCCTTCACACGAAAATCGGGCTTATCCTTGTACTCTTCGTATGCCTTGTCGATCTCTTTGTCAGAAGCTTTGTCGCCGTTGGTGCCGATACCGAACGCTTCGAGCTCGAACTTCTTCTGCCGCAGGAGATCTTCCCTGGTAAGCTTACCCGCGGTCACCTGGGCGTTCGTGGTGGGGTCCATGTTCATCTGGTAATCGACGGCGGCATTTACCGCTTCGTCCGTGGGGACAGCATTGTGCTTTCTGGCCAACTGGTCGGTCAGCCTGTCGCGAATCATATTGATCATGGTAACGCCGCCGGCATCTGTATTGAACGATTCTGGTATGTTCGTCACCGACAGAACGCGCGCGTAGTATTCGTCCGCCGTAATCGGCTCGCCATTAATTTCGGCGACGAAAACTTTTTGAGATGTATTGCAACCGGCAAGAAGAATCAAGGAGGCGAGTGCAGCGGCACCCGCGCTCAGGCGAACGATTGAAGTCAAAGCAATGCTCTCCTTAAAAAATAAAAAAAGCGGCCAAATAGTACTCTTGTCCGCTATAGCTTGGTGCGCAATCGCAGCAGCATCTCGATCTCACCTTCAGACACATGTGTGGTACGCGCAATAGAAGCAGCATTCTCGCCTCTATCGGCAAGTCGAAAAATCTGGTCGCGTTGGTCCATACCCGGCTGCGTGGAGCGGTCAGCGTCATGTACAATTGCCGCGGCACCGTCGCTTGTCTCCACGACGCGATGCTCCAGGTACGGAGACGAAGCGACAATATGCGTATCGGAATCAAAATGAGTGGCCCGACCTGAGCGAATACTCGAAACTTCGTCGTTCCCAAATCGATCGGATCCTATCGAAAGCAGGCGCGCTTCGTAGGTCTCCAGTCGCTGCTCCGCGCCTCTCAGCGTGTTTTCAATCTCCAGCAGAGTCGCGGCGGCATCGGCGCATCCGTTCTCCAGCCGTATTGACTGCCGATCCGCTGCCAATTCCATCTCCAGAAGCAGCTGCTTGACGCTTTTCTGGAGCGCACGCACCTCCGTGAGAATGGGAGACTCCGCCGCCTGCACCGAGAGGTCTCCACGGGCGCGCTGAAAGAGAAGCCAGCCGGCAGCCAGCAGAAGAATCTGGATTGCAAGAACGACGGCCTGCCACTCCATTAGATTGTCCTTTCATAATACGTAGATGCGAAGTCCAATTGCACCCATGCCTTCAGCAACTCGCGGAATGCAGGCGCATTGACCGTCAGGAGTGCGCCACGGAATGCCGTCAGGGATCCTCAATGCGCCGAAGTCCGCACTAAGTAGCTCTGCGTAGTTCCTTCGTAGTTACCGTGGTTCGACGCCGTGAACGGCATCGCTATGGGGTCCACGGCCAAGTGCCCCTCCGGGGCACAATCCGGCGGAACACAATCTACGATCTCTCTATTCAGGGCTACTTAGTGTCTCATTACGTTCATACCTGAATATCGAGATGACGCTCAGTTTCGGGCGGAGGGATTGGAAGGTGAGCGGGCTGGGGGCGTATCTCTGCCGTAGGAGGCGCCGAAACCGGCGAAACATCGACGATATCTTGCGGTAATTCGGGTGGGGCCGCCGCCGTTTCTGGATGCGCATTGCGCCCTCCGGAATTCTTGCCGTCTGGGTGCGGTGGCGTAGCATCGCGATTGACGCGGCGGACCGCGCCAATTCGCTGTGCGCTTCCAAGTGCGAAATTTGTATCGCTTCCATCCATGGGATTAGGATCGCTCGAATTTCAAGGGACATCGTTGGCCCGGATCACCGAACTGGTGAGCCCCGTTCCAAAGAGATGTGCCGGGCTAGCGGAACAGCTCGATATCGCGTTGTAAATAGCCCTTAAGCCGAATCACGGCCTGGGTGTGAAGCTGGTACACACGAGATTCTGAGATTGTCAAAACCTTGCCGATCTCCTTGAAGGTCATGCCCTCAAAATAGTACAGCGCGATTACCAGCTTTTCCCTTTCGGGGAGCCTTGCTATGGACCGGGTCAGCATTCTGCGGCGCTCGTGAATCTCCGCTTCGAGGGAGGGAGCCGCGCTGTCGTCCTTCAAGACGTCCGCTAGGTGGAGCTTTTCGCTGCCCTCCGTCCCGACAAGAACGTCTTCGAGTGATACCAGCGATGTCCTTCCGGTTTCGACCAGCAGCCGCTGGAACTCCTCTGGCTCGATGTTAAGCTCTTTTGCAACTTCGTCCTCAGTTGCCGGGCGGCCAAGGGAAACCTCCAGGGCCATGTATGTGCGATCCAGATTCTTGATACGCTCTCGGATCGACCGGGGAACCCAATCGTCCTCGCGCAGTGTTTCGAGGATGGCGCCGCGTATAAGCGCTATCGCATAAGTTTCGAATTTCACTTGCCTCGTCGTATCGAAATGGTCCACAGCCTTGATTAAACCCATGATACCGGCGCTAAGCAGATCGTCGCGCTCCATATTGGGTGGCAGGTTATTGATTACCCGACCCGCCGTGATTTTGACCAGGTAGGCAAAGTGCGTAATCAGCTCTTCGCGAGCGCGCGCGTCGGAATAATCTTTATACTTGGTCCAGCTATATTGGATCTCAGGTGGGGTCATCGTATCATTTCCTCATCGCTCTCAACAGTACCGAGAAGGTCGGCTACCGAGGTTCCCGGAACTATTACATCGAGACCATTCTGGCCTCCGGATGTACCGGTGTTGTGCTCGGAGGCGCCCTTTGCCGCGTGGTCCTCGGGCAGCTCCATCAGTATGTAGCGGAGTATCAAACCGATACCCGCAAAGACCAGAAAGGCGGCCGCAGCTTTCATCATGCAAGTACTGGGCGATGTGCCGCTCATGAGGCTCAGGAAACTAATCAGCATCGCAGCAAAGGATCCTAACACGGTCGGCAGTTGAGGCGTGATCGATTTCAATAATGAAGATTCCTTAGCACAATTGGCTCAGAAGGATGGACAATCTTATCGAACTACGCTGAATATCGCCCGAATGGCTCGATTGTATTCACCGGGATCGTTCGGTACACTTTGCTCAGCCGAATCATCTCGGCTCCAGCGCTAACGGTTTCCGATCAGATGTGTGAACGGCCACGGCGTCACGGAAAAGCGCATCGTATCGCAGCGCGGACCGCTTCCATGAGAAATCGCAGCGCAGCGCGCGGCTAACAACAAGACTCCACTTCTCGCGCCGCTGGAACGCGATTACGGCCCTCTCCATACATTGCAGCAGCGCGTTCGGAGAGTACTCTTGGAACACGAATCCGTTCCCGGCAGCGCCGTCCGCCTCGCCCAAATCCATTATCGAATCCGCCAGCCCGCCGGTGGCGCGAACGATAGGAATGGTTCCATAGCGCAGAGCCATCATTTGGCCAAGGCCGCAGGGCTCGAAGCGAGAAGGCATTAGAAATAGGTCACTGCTAGCATATATCCTCTGTGCGAGGCCCACATCGAACGCGATTCTCGCGTGCACCTTACCCGGGTACCGGTCTTGAAGACATCGGAAGAAGGCTTCATACGCTTTGTCCCCTGTTCCCAACAATGCGAACTGAACCGGCAACGCCAACATGTCCTCGATGATTGCGTGAATCAGGTCCAGACCCTTTTGATCCGCAAGCCTTGAAACCAGCCCGACAAGAGGACAATCGCTATCCCGATCGAGGGACAACTCTGCTTGGAGTTCGGCCTTGCATTCTGCCTTGCCGCGCAAGTTATCGGGCTCGAAGTGGCTCGGAATGTACGGGTCCGTTTTCGGATTATATATCTCGTAATCGATTCCGTTCAGGATACCGCTCAGTCGGCCCGTCCGGTCAAGCGTCTGCATGAGCCCTTCAAGCCCACAGGCATATTCGGGAGTCTGAATTTCCCGTGCGTAGTTCTCGCTAACCGTATTGATCCGGTCCGCAAAAGTCAGGCCGCCCTTCATAAAGCTCCAGCCGCCGTAAAACTCCAGGCCGTCCGGAGTATAGAGGCTGTCCGCCAGGCCCGTGGCCTCCCAATCGCCGCGTTCAAAGTTGCCCTGATACGCCAGGTTATGGATCGTAAAGACCGTGGCTGCCTGCGCGATTCGAGGCACATCTCGATAGTTGGCGTGCGCAAACACTGGTATGAGGCCGGTGTGCCAATCGTTGCAATGCAGCACATCGGGGATCCATCCATCGTCGAGCAGGCATACCATCTCCAGCACCGCACGGCAGAAGAACACATAGGGCTCCGGCGCGTACGTATACACCTTCGTGCTGTCGGTGGCCTCCGAAAAGTGTCCCGGCCGTCCCTCGTCTCCGATTCCGCCGATGAGGAACACCGGAATGTCGCCTTCGGTCGTGTGAATTGTAGTGCTCTTGACGAATGCCTGTTCCGTCAATCCTTGCCGAATAGGGACTGGGAATGGTCGAAGCACCTCTTCAACAACGCAGCGTGAATCGTTCTCGATCATCTTGTAACAGGGCATCACCACGCGAACGTCGTGGCCAAGATCACGAAGTGCCTTTGGGAGCGCGCCTGCAACGTCCGCAAGCCCGCCCACTTTGGCGAACGGCGCGACCTCTGCTGAAATCAATAACACATTCATATTGGTTGTCGAATGCCTGCCGAATGTTCGGCCCCGGGCGGTCCTCTACTCTCCGTTGATTATGTGTTGGGAAGGCTGTCAGCATCCATGAACTGCTGTTAGGTCGCCATGCCGATCTTGAAACACCTCTGCATACGGCTAACGAAGCCTTCCATACCGCTCTGTCTATCGGTGTCAACGGTTGTCGTATAGCCGAGCCTGCGAATTATCTGGTTTATGCCCGTTGCGGCGGCACAATTTGGAGCGCTGGAAACAAAAGGTGTTCTCGAGCGGACTGCTCGCGGCACTGTGGGATCGAATGGAATGCACCCAATATATTCGACTTCAAGATCGAGGAACTGACTAGTTATGGCAGACAGCCGGCGCGCGACCGCCTCGCCTTCACTCGAAGAGTGTACCATATTCACGACGAGCATGAGGCGCGCGCCCCTGTTTTCCCGCGATACCATCTTGATCGTCGCGTAGGCATTGGCTATCGCAGTCGGTTCGGGGGTCGTTACCACAATGATCTCATTTACGGCGCATAAGAAGGAGAGCACGTTGTTCGCAACCCCAGCGCCCGTATCTATTACGATCAGGTCGCAGACGGCATCGAGCTCACGCAAACCCTTCAGGAATGCGCATCGGGTTGATTCGCTCAGGTTGGCAAGCTCGGCGATCCCAGATCCGCCCGCGATCAAATGCACGTTGTGCGCGACGCGATGAAGCACTTCCGAAAGGGACTTAGAGCCGTGCATTACATGTTCGAGGTTGTATCTCGGGTTTGCGCCCATCATTATGTGAGCGTTTGCCAGTCCCATGTCCGCGTCGAGCATCACTACGCGCTTTCCGCGCTGCCCCAATGCGATCGAGAGATTGGCCGAGAAATTAGTTTTGCCGCCGCCGCCCTTGCCGCTGGTCACCGCAAGTATGCGTGCATGCGGCCTGGGCGCAACTCGGCCCTGGGAGCGATACAATCGGAGGTCGGCCGCCGCAGAACCGGAGATAAATCGTGGCGCCGTGGGTTCGAATCGAATCGGTGGATTCGCGACGCGAACCACCACCGCGCCATCGTACGACCGCTCGTCCGATCCGAAATGCTCGGACCGCAACTGGTCGGCAAGAACCCTGAGGCTTTGTGCCTGGTCGGCCATTCCGGTTCGTCTCCAACAACCGAGATACGCTGCACGCCTCCGACCTGACAAATGAAAGAGTGCCTATGTAGTTATCGGCTGTCAATCTTGCCAGGATTAGGCTGCCGATCGGCTCTTTTTGGCAGTTCTGCCATTTTTTGGTCAATTGTTCGCCTCCAACAAATAGACGATACAGGCGTGCTGCTCAGCGGGCATTACTATTAAATCGTGAAAAAATCGCATCCGTGCAATTTAATAAAGAATGTTGAAATAATCCGGGGTGGGTGGTACACTTCGGGCGACGTTACATCCGAATCCGGTATTTACGGCCGGTACACTAAAAAGGAAAAGTTACCTATGAATCGATTTCTCGCCGGACTGGCCTTCGGCGTCTTAACTCTCAGCGCGTCCATCTGCGGAAATGCTCAAACCGTTTCGGGCCACCGGCTCATCGGATGCGATCGCGGGAAAGCGATCATTCTAAACGCCGTCGGAGACGTTGAGTGGGAGATGGATCTTCCCGCAACCGCACATGATGTCTCGGTGCTTCCAAATGGGAACGTCCTGCTGCACACCGGGGCCGCGTCGATCAAGGAGTTCTCTCCCGACAAGAAGCTGGTCTGGCAATGGGACAGTAAGCCGAAAGAGGGCAGCACGGCGCGCGTGGAAATTCACGGTTTTCAGCGGCTGAAGAACGGCCTTACTATGATCGCCGAAACCGGCAATCGGCGTATTATCGAGGTGGACGCGCAGGGCAAGATCGTTCACGAGACTCCTATTACCGTGGACCATCCGGATTCACATCGCGACACCAGACTGGTGCGCAAACTGGATAACGGGCACTATCTCGCTGCGCACGAAGGCGACGGAACGGTTCGGGAGTACGATCCGACTGGGAAGGTGGTCTGGTCGTACAAGCTCGATCTGGCGGGACGCCCGGAGCAAGGGGGACACGACGGACACGGCACGCACGTCTTCAGCGCCATTCGGCTTAAGAACGGCAACACGCTTATCGGCGGCGGGGATAATAACCGCGTCATCGAGGTCAGCCCGGCGGGTTCAATCGTCTGGAGCCTTGACTACAACGAGCTTCCCGGCATTCGCCTATTCTGGGTCACAACTTTGCAGCAGCTTCCGAACGGCCACCTAATCGTCGGGAACACGCATGCGGGACCGGACAATCCGCAGTTGATCGAGATAACACACGACAAGAAGGTCGTGTGGACGCTGAAGGATATGACCCACTTCGGGAATGATCTCTGCGCGACTCAAGTGCTCGATGTCAAGGGCAAGGTTATTCGCTAGAACTGCTTCACCACACCGGCTAGCATCGACGCGGGATTTCCCCGAAAGGGTTCCCGACCCCGACACGTCCCGACAGGTAGCCGAGGACAGGTAGCCCCGGCACATAACCGAGGGCAGGCCGGGACTACGCACATAGCCGAGGACAGGTAACCGAGGGCAGGCCGGGACTACGCACATAACCGGGGCAGGCCGGGATCTCTCGGACAATCCCGCGTCGCGCTCTCGTTTCGGGCGGATATGATGGAATGGTTCCGGCGTACTGAAAAGAAATCCCCACCTGCCACGATGGCAGGTGGGGATTTCCATTTTTGACGGCGATCGGC
>JAYTEU010000507.1:0-4374 GCA_043734985.1 Chthonomonadaceae bacterium | reverse complement strand
CAGGAACGCATCCAGCTCGTCCGGCGCAAATCCGTACGGCCCCTTGCCGCCCTTGTATAACACCGTTCCATCCGCATCCAGTACATAGAGCCGCTCGGGCCAGGCGCTGAACGCCTTATTGGCGGCGTCATCCATTGGGTCGATTAGTATCGGGATATCAAGTTTCAGCGCCGTGGCGCAGGCAGTCGCGACCGCGTGCCGCTCCTCCATCGATCGCGTCTGGGCGAACTCGACGTGCTCGGCAAGGTTGTTGGCCACTTGCCATTCGTCGGTCGGGTGCGCTTCGCGAATATAGACGACGTAGAACGTAACGCGATCCCGGTACCGGTCGTAGATCTCCTGCAGGCGGACCGCCTGCTTGCGGAACGGCGGTCAAGTGTAGCTCCCGAAAATGAGCCCTGTCGGCCGCCCGGCCCCCACGCCCCCGATCGCCGTTATCCTTCCATCCTCACGCGCAATCAACTCTATTCGCGGTACACTGTCTCCGACTTGCAGCCGGTCGGAATCCAGATAACCGTTGTCCCGCAGCACGGGAAGGGCCGCGGGCGGGAGGCTCTTGGCCATCTCCTCAAGATCGATTTCCATAATTCAGCACCTCGATAATCAGTATAACAGATATGTAAAGGAGGCAAAACCATGCCGGAAACAAAAGCGCTGGCGAAGAACGTCGTCAACATCGGACGGATGCGCAGCCGCCTGATACAGCAGCGCGCCATATGGGTCGAGCGCCGAAAAACCAAGCCGGACGCGGACAAGATGGTCGCCGAGCTGGACCGAGAGCTTGCCATTAACACGGAGCAGCTCCGGATTGCGAAAGACGCGCTCGCCCGCGCAAAGAAGGCGTCTAAGCCCCCGCCGCCAACGCCCTAGCCTGCCGGAAGCAACGCTTAAAGCCTGCAAAAATCACCGGGATATCGGTTCCTGCCTTAAGTTTGCGGGCTAACTTGCCATAAATACCGGGTATCGGACAGTAATGGTAAAGGTGCCGGATTCCCGGGTTCCCGGCAGACGGCGTTCTAAAAGGCAGGAAACGATGAACGTGATTCGCAAGCGGAAAGTCCATGTCGGCTTTCTCACGATCGCATTAGGCGCATTCGTGGTCGGATTGATTGGCTACCGAATAGCAGACTACCAGGCGGGCCGCCTCGAAGGGGTCATGGCCTCGCGCGCGGTGCTGGATCAACTCGGCGTCCTCTCGAACCGAGTTGCCTCGGCCCAGCTTGCGCAGCAGGAATACCTCCTGACTGGTAAGGCGACCGACCTCCTCCCCTATTCGCTTGCCATCCAATATATCGGAAGCGATGTGGTCCAGTTTGAAAAGCTAACGCGGGAAAACGCGGCATGGCTGGCCCAGGCGCCGCAATTCCGCCAGCAGATCATCGCGGGCCTCGCGGAGATGAAAGACGAAGTCAACTTCCGCAAGTCGCCGCAGCAGGCCGCAAACGAACATGAGCGCACCGCCATGGACGCTGTCCATAGTCAGATCGACTCGATGCAGGCAGACGAGCAGCATAGGCTAAAGGAGCGCACGGACCAGTGGAGGATGGTGGCTTCAACGACGCCCTGGGTGTTCCTGATCGGCGCGGTCCTGCTAGGCATTCTTCTCCGAGCCGTCTATGCGATCCTTCAGCGGGAAGAGTCCCTACGCGACTGGGTTCTGCGAGTGGAGCATGATGCCGCGAACGTCGTTGAAACGCGGGAAGGCGCTGACAAACATCTGGGCGCGCTTGCGTCCCTGCAGCGAGAACTCAATAACGAGGGTCGGGACGTCCAGGAAACCATCAGGATTCTACTCGATAGTGCGCTGGTGATGATCCACGCCACGGGCGGCACGCTTGAATTGGTCGAGGGCGGATCGCTCATATGTCGCGCGGCAAGCGCTTCGATGGCTTCGCACCTCGGGATGCCGTTGAATCCTGGGACAACGCTCTCAACGCAGGTAATGGAGCAGGACGATTTCCTCTGCTGTGACGACAGCCAGACAGACCTTCGCGTGGATCGCACCGCCTGCCTGAAGGTGGACGCGCGTTCGGTTGTGGCTCTGCCGCTTCGGAAAAATGGGAAGGTAATCGGCGTTTTCAGCTTTATTTCCGCGGAGACGAACGCATTCGGCGAACACGATATCGCGGCCCTGGCGGTGATTGCCGGACTGGTATCCGAGGCATTGGCCGATGCCGCCTCCGGTGAATACCTTCGGATGTATCAGGAGCGGATGGATGAGGCGCAGATTGCCGCCCACCTCGGAACCTGGGAGTTCGACTGCGAAACGGGCAAATCCACCTGGTCGAAGGAGCTGTTCCGGCTGGCGGCGATGAATCCCGATATCGACGAGCCCGACTACGCCGCCCTGGCGGCGCTCCTCGCTCCTGAGGATTCGACTCGACTGCGTACGTCGGTCAAACGGCTGCTTCAAGATGGTATAAGTTTCGCACTGGAGCTTCGGCGGGGAGTCTCCGGGGGAACGCAAGGCGTCTACCATGCCACGGGGAAGCCGGTGCAGAACACGCTCGGAGCCGTGATCCGGATTTCAGGCACATTCAGAGATGTCACCGAAGCGAACCTGTATGGGGGCGAGGGCGCCGTGGCCGGAGGATGGCGCGCGGGTCAGAACGCGCAGCCGCTCGCGGTCTCCGCGTACAGCGAAACTGCAAACGCCGAAATACTGGCTCGCAAGGCTGAGCTGGAAGCCGCAAACGCCCGACTGGAAGCGCTGGCGACGACAGACAGCCTGACCGAGTTGAAAAACCATCGCGCCTTCCAGGAGCGGCTGGCTGAAGAGCACCAGCGTGCCCTGCGATACGGAATCCCGCTCTCCCTATTGATGGTGGACGTCGACCGTTTCCGGAAGTACAACAGCGCCCACGGGCACAATGGAGGTGATGAAGTGCTCCGGCACGTCGCCGCGATCCTGGAATCCACCGCGCGGACGACCGATGTGGTGGCCCGCTACGGTGGAGAAGAGTTTGCAATACTACTGCCGGAAACCGATACCAAGGGCGCGGTCGATGCCGCCGAGCGCATCAGAAACGCCGTCGAGACTGCTGCCTGGAAGCATGGCGGAGTGACCGTGAGCGTGGGTGCGGCTACCCTGGACGAAGGAACTGAAACCGCCGGACAGCTATTATCAGCCTCGGACGCCGCCCTCACCCGATCGAAATCGAATGGGCGAAACTGCGTGACCCACACCGGACGAGGCCTTACCCTGATGGATATGGACACGCAGCAGACGCCCGCGGTATACGTCCGTCGATTCACCACCAAGCTCGGCGATGCCCGCCCAAGCCGCCGGCTGCTCGAAAGCATGGGGAAAGCGAGCTAGCTTCCAAGTAACCAGGAAGTTCGCCGCATCATTGTCGACTCCCGCCGTCGCCATACGGTAGGGTATTTTAAGAACAAGTAAGCACCGTGATTTCGCGCAATCGGGGCAGCAGTTCGCTGCCCCGTGGGCGCGTTTGGACACGGGTTCCATGCGAAGACGAACACAATATCACTGTGAAGGAAGGAGTATCGAAAAGGAGTATCGAAGATGAGGGAGACGATGGCGTACATATGGAATACCTGGCTGCCGTCCAGCGGGTAGGCGGCCGTCGCTTCGCCGGTGATATTCGAGCGCTATGGAGAAAGCTTCGATCCGGCGGTCGGATCGGGAGATATCGAAGTATGGCTGGCTATCAAATCGTAAACAGTCGATCGTCAGGTTGTGCGAAAGACCGGCGAGCCGGCGCGCGGCGGTCGGCCGATGACCCAGGTATCGAGGGGAGAAACGCATGAGTAGCGCATCCAATGCGGAGCCATCCATTACAATCTCGCTCGCGCCCATGCTGTCGGTGCGCGATGCAGCGCGCGCCGTCGAGTTTTACAAGAAGGCGTTCGGCGCGGTCGAAGTCTACCGCGTGGAAGACCCCGGCGGATCGGTGATTTCGCGGCTATCCATTGAAGGCGCGGAGTTCTGGGTGGCGGACGAATCCCCGGAACATGGCAGCTTTAGCCCGGAGTCCTTAAAGGGTGGAACAGCCCGTATGATCCTTACGGTTCCGGACCCCGATGCGTCATTTGCACGAGCGGTAGCGGCCGGCGCGGCAGTGGTCGTGGCGGTCGAAGAGGCCTACGGCTGGCGGCTGGGCCGCGTGGCAGACCCCTTCGGCCACCACTGGGAAATTGGGCGCCCGCTGTCGGAAGAATAGGCGCCGGCCGGGCGCTTTAGCAGCGTTGCGGGAATAGCCCGGCCTGTCCATCAGTGGAGGCGCGCTGAAAATACCGCGTCGCCTCCACTGCGATCACAACTTCTGAAGCACCTGCGCCATCTCCTCCATCGGGAAGGCGCGCATCGTTTCACTGTGGACATTGCCCGCGCCCGCAATATTCAGCAGCCCC
>JAYTEU010000506.1:0-5630 GCA_043734985.1 Chthonomonadaceae bacterium | reverse complement strand
CGGCTACGACGAAGAGTGTTACTATGAGGGCCCTGACTTCTGGTATTCCGAACCCTCCTTCTATTCCGAACCCTCCTTCGACCTGAGCCTGGAATTCGGGAATGACGGTTACCGCGGCGGTGGATATCGCGACAGCTACCGTGACTACGACCGCTACCGCGTTGGACGAGATAGCAGCCGCTACGACCGTGGCGATCGGGGCCGTGATTACGGCAACTCCGACTACAGGCGCGGCAACGACAGCAGCAGCTACCGCCGCAACGAAAGCCGCTCCGACTTCGGTGGACGTACAAAGGAGAGCGGCAGCGGTCGATACAACGGACGCCAGAATTCCAGCGGCCGCATCGACGGCGGCGTTAGCCCACGGGGTGGAAGCACGGGCAGCGGTCGGTACAACGGCCAATCCGGCTACAGCAGCGGCACCGAGAGCTCCGGTCCGCGCGGCAGCAGCTCATTCGGCTCCGGCGGCGGCAGTCCGCGCGGCGGCAGCTCATTCGGCTCCGGCGGCCGAACTAACGACAGCGCCGGGACCGGCAGCGCGTCACGGGGTGATGGCGGCTCGGGCTCCAGTGGCCGCGGCAGCCGCCGCTAATCCGGCAGCATCCGCGAGCTGGTAGTCCGTCAAGGTAGGTTGAATAGACCGAATGTAGGGGCAATCCCTTGTGGTTGCCCCTTGGAATGGGCAGGCACAGAATGGGCAGGCACAAGGCCCGCCCCTACGCATGGATCCTACCTTGAACATCTACTAAGCACCCAAGCGTTGCTAATTCGTCGTTTTGGTTTGGCCCGTTGCGTGCCCCGGAGGGGTATCGGGTACCCGCTTGCGGGTGCGCGGGCCCCCTAGCGAAGCCGTTCACGGCGTCGAGTCAGGGTAACTACGATGGAACTACGCATAGCCACTTAGCGTCCTCATAGCAAGAAACAGTGGGCTCGCCAGGCGTTAATCGCCAGGCGAGCCCACAATTCGTCTGCAGCGCTTTAGCCGATTGCATCTCCACTCGGTCCAGGCACGGCGCTTACTTCATCACTTTCTCCGCATCTCTTTCGTCGTTTTCGCCTTTTCGTGGTTCATGTGTCTCGCAGCTAACCAGATAAACCAAATCGTGGAAACAGCAGCGTCTTCACCTCCTCCACCGACCGTTCCGCGAAGAGGCGCGCCGTTTCCGTGTGCCGAGCAGGAATAGAAGGCGGAGTGTGATCCGTAAGGGTCGTGAGGCCGGGGCGTCGATGCGGGTAGTCGGCGGGTATCTCGTCCGGTAGTTCCGTTCCGGTCAGGGCGGCCACGGCCAACGTCCACATGCGCGGTACCGTCGTCAGGTTATATCCGCCCCCTCCGACCGCGACGATCGGGCGACCCAGATCGCGGACATCCTTCACCGCCTCCAGCCAGCCCTGCGCTGTAAGGCAGACGTGCGCCAGCGGGTCCAGCTCATGGGTGTCCGTGCCCATCTGAAGTACGATGGCCTCCGGGTCGAACGCCTTCAGGATCGGAAGGGCTGCGGCGCGCCACGCCTCCAGCCACACTCCATCGGTGGTAGAGGGCGCGAACGGCACGTTTACGCTGTAACCCTCGCCTACGCCCTCCCCGATCTCGTTCGCGAAGCCTGTTCCCGGAAACAGCGTGCGGCCGCTTTCGTGCAGGGAGACCGTGAGCACCGTGTCGTCCGAGTAGAACAGCTCCTGTACGCCGTCGCCGTGGTGTACATCGATATCCACGTAGGCGACGCGCGCGAATTTGCGGCGAAGCCGTCGTAGGGCCACGGCGCAGTCGTTGAGGACGCAGAAGCCCGCCGCGCGATCGTAGTGCGCATGGTGCAGCCCGCCGGCGATATTGAACGCCACCTGCCCGCCGCCCGCGCCGTCCAGAATGGCTTGGGCAGCATCGCCGGAGGCCCCGGTGTAGAGCAGCGACGCGCGGTACATCCCATCGAATATCGGGTTGTCGCCCCCGCCAAATCCGTAGCGCTGCATTCCGCGCACCGGCTCGCCGTCGTCGAGCTTATTCAGCATCTCCAGATAGTCGCGGCCATGCACCTCCGCCACGTCCTCCCAGTTCGCCTGCTCGGGCGTCACAATCTCTACCGCGGATTCGAGCATCCCATAACTGTCGAGCAAGTCGTAGGTCATGCGAAGCCGTATCGGGCGCAGCGGATGTTGCGTGCCCATGTTATAGCCCTGAAATGCGTCGGAGTAGAAAAACAGAGGACGGGACATAGTAGCTTCTCCTGCGAGAGAGAACGGGTACGCAGCACGCCTTTGCAACCGGTTTGTCATAGTCGCCGCCCGGTTTCGAAAGGAATGCGCGGCTATCAAAGAATACGCGAAAACTTCGGGAACCATCCCGCGGCTGCAGCAGTCCTATCGGCGTAACTTCGATGCGGACAATTGAAAATTGATCCGCGATTGTAGGGTACGAATTCCACTACTGCTAGCGAGTGAGATGCACGAGAATGCAAAGTTCCGCGCAGTGGGGAGAGTGCAAGAATTCACTGTTATCGATTTGTTCGCCTGGTTGAAGCGCGGCAACATGCGCATGACCGCGGCGGAAGGAGCATAAAAATGCCGTACATCGTATTCTGGATCATCGTCGGTATCGTTGCGGGCGCACTTGCCAAAATGGTAGTGCCGGGCGAAGGACCGGGCGGAATTGTCGGCGACTTGATCATCGGTATTCTGGGCGCAGTCGTCGGCGGCTTCCTCTTCAACATGTTCGGCAGCGCGGGCGCGGGAGCGCAGGCCGGCTACGCGTGGCTGTGGAGCATACTGGTATCGTTCATTGGCGCGGTTGTACTGTTGTTCATCTTCCGTGCAGTGACGACACGCCGTTCCAGCGCCTAACCTTAAGACGCAACAGCTCTTCGGGATAATTAGGTTCATTGGGCAGATCTGCCCAATGAACCTAATTATTGCCTTGGAATCTACCGAAGATGTTTCCGGTACAATTTAATAGCGAGAATTTCAATGCGACGAAGATGTCGCGTACAATCGAATAATGACAACTCAATATCGCAAAAAACCGAATATCGGAGAATCGATCGACTTTCATCTGCCCTGCCCCGAGCCATTGGCCCCCGCGCAGGGCATTTGCATGCGCGCGCCGCTTGCCTCGGATCGGCCAGGATCATTCAGACTTCAACAGCTTGCTCGTGGGATTGAAATCCTCGGCTATCGAAGATAGAATCGCCCAAAGGACACCCGGCCTGCGCGGACTGGAGACGGAGTCCACGAAGGTGGACATTGTGCACTCACCAGGCGAGGAATTCATTCCTACGGCGAAACCCGTATGACCCTAGAGTCGTTTCCTCAGTAGGTTATCAAGGCTTGGACATCGTACTGCCCGAGCGCCTTTCGCCCATCAAGGAAGCTGAGCTCGATCACAAATCCGAAGCCCGCGACTACTCCCCCAAGGCGCTCGACGAGACGTGCGGCAGCGGCGGCCGTACCGCCCGTCGCCAAAAGGTCGTCGATAATCAGCACGCGCTGGCCGGGCTCGATCGAATCCGAATGCAGTTCCACAGTGTTCGTGCCGTACTCCAGGTCGTACTTCTCGGTCACGCGATCGTAAGGAAGTTTCCCCAGCTTGCGCAGCGGTACGAATCCGACTCCCAGATCCAGAGCGACCGGCGCGCCGAAGATAAAGCCACGCGCTTCGATCCCCAGGACGGCGTCGATCTTCCGCTCTCGCGCGCCGTCGGCCAGCAATGCAACGATCTCTCTGAGGGCGTCGTGGTTCTGAACGATCGGTGTAATGTCCTTAAACAGTATCCCCGGCTTCGGAAAGTCCGGGACGTCACGCACAAGGCCTTCCGCGAGCAGCTTTGCCATTTGATTCCTTCCAGTGACCCAGTGATTCTGTAAACGGTGGCTCAAGCACTCCTCGCTCCGTTACGATCGCGGTAATGAGATCCCCGGGCGTTACGTCGAACGACGGGTTAAGCACTGCAACCCCGTCCGGAGAGATCGATATGCCGTCGATATGAGTCATCTCGCTCGATTCCCGCTGTTCGATCGGTATCTCGTCGCCGTTCGCGATCTTGAAATCGATAGTGGAGAAGGGCGCGGCGACATAGAAGGGGATGCCGTGGTGCCGCGCGACGATCGCAAGGGGATACGTGCCGATCTTGTTGGCGGTATCGCCGTTGGCCGCGATCCGATCCGCGCCCACGATCACGCAGTCCACGCCGCCCCGGCGCATCAGGCTCGCCGCCATATTATCCGCGATGATCGTCACGGGAATATTGTCCTGGGCCAGCTCCCAGGCGGTCAGCTTCATGCCCTGAAGTCGCGGCCGGGTCTCGTCCGCGTAGACATGTACCTTCTTGCCCGCCTCCACTGCCGCGCGAATGACGCCCAGCGCCGTTCCAAATCCCACGGTCGCCAGCGCGCCGGCGTTGCAGTGTGTCAGCACGTTGCACGTTTCCGGCAGGAGTTCCGCGCCGAACTTCCCGAGCCGCCGGTTCACCGCAATGTCCTCGTCCAGCATGAGGAGCGCTTCGGTCAGCATCGCGTCTTTGATGTCGAACGGGGTACCCGCCGCCGCCTCGGCGATGGCCATCATGCGGTCCACTGCCCAGAACAGGTTCACTGCGGTCGGGCGCGATGCGCGAAACGTTCCGGCGATATCGTTCAGGTCGTTCAGAAATACGCCGCGATCCTCCCCCGCGATACTAAGCGCGCCCTGCGCCATTCCCAGCGCGGCCGTGCATCCGATCGCGGGCGCGCCCCGCACGACCATCGTGCGTATCGCCTCAGCCACCTCGCGCCAGTCTCCCAGCTCGACATAGCTCAGCCGCCCCGGCAGCGCCGTCTGGTCGATCAGCTTGACCTTCCCCGACTCCCACTGAACCGTTTGAAGTGGCTTATCCCCCGGCTCCCTCACCATGATCCCATTTTCCTCACGGTTCCTCCAATACTAACGCCCACCCACCAGATGCACACTGTATTTACGACTGCCGACTGCCGATTGCCGAATGCCCTCCCTCCCCTCACCCCACCTTCGCTCGCTCAAGCACATGATGGCATGGGCTGTCCAGGTCGAGCGGGATGCGGCGTATCAGCTCCAGCACGACGTTCTTTACGCGCTCCGCGTTCTTTTTGAAGACGGCGTAAACCTCTTCGGAAGTGACGGGCGTCACGTCGCCCTCCGCGGCGAGACCGCAATCGAAATCCGTAATCAGCGAGATATTGACCACCGCGATGGCCTGTTCCAGCGCGAGATAGGCCTCCGGATAGGCCGTCATGCCGATTACTTCCCAGCCTGCATTGGTAAACCAGCGGCTCTCGGCCTTCGTGGAGAACCGCGGCCCTTGGATCACAACAAGAGTGCCCTTTTCATGGACGGTGATGCCCTGCTCCCGGATGACCTCCACCGCGAGCCTGCGCAGGTGCGGGCAGAACGGATCGGCCGCGCTCACGTGAAAGACTTCCGGACCCTCGTAGAACGTGTCTGCCCGGCCTCGCGTGCGATCGACATACTGGTCGCAAACCACGAAATGCTCCGGCTTCACGTGCGGCTGCAGGCTCCCCGCCGCGCAAGGACTGACGAGATACCGCACGCCCAGGTGCTTCATCGCCCACACATTGGCCCGGTAGTTGATCTTATGTGGCGGAAGCGTATGATGCCGGCCATG
>JAYTEU010000505.1:0-2562 GCA_043734985.1 Chthonomonadaceae bacterium | reverse complement strand
CTGAGCGCATCGATCGTGACAGCGCCGGAAGGGCTCTCCGATCCGCAAAGCCGCGCCCTCCGCATCGACTACGACTTCACACCCGGCTGGAAGTTCCTGCGCCTCCAGCCGGAAGGTAAGAAACGCGCGCCGCTGGCCGGAATGCCCACCGCGTTCGGAGCCTGGGTCCACGGCGACGGCTCCGGCGACGTCCTGAACGCGCGCTTCACCGACGCTTCCGGCCAGACCTTCCAGCCCACCGCCGGGCGCATCGACTGGCGCGGATGGCGGTTCGTCACCTTCGGGTTACGCGGCGAAAACAGCGGTCACTGGAGCGGCGCGGACGACGGAGTTATCCACTACCCCATCCACCTCGACAGCCTCCTGCTCATCGATTCGCCCGGAGGACGCGGCGGCAAGGGAACCCTCTACGCCACTGGATTCACGCTGATTGGGCAGTAAGCAGCAGCATTCACGCCGATCGGGCAGTAGGCCGCCGCAGTCTAATTCTCCACTACATCTTCATCCGTAACCTGGCCGTTCGGCGTTAGATACACTTGAATGTACCGGCTGCTCTTGTCCGTTTTCCACTGAAAGTAGAGCACCTTCGCGATCCTGCCATTGTGCCGCGTGAGTTTCTTGTCGGTCAGGTCACGCTCTCCCAGATAGACGATCGATTCCAGGGTCTCCAGGTCGGCTTCCGGGCTGCTGAAGTCGGCGCGGGCGCCCTCCGAGATGCCTTTGTTATCCTGGACCGCCTTGCCGCCCTGCGACAGCGCCTTCAGGATCGCCAGGACGCTCGCGGTGCGCGCCGGGTCAGGATCGGCTGTCGGCGCGATGGCATGGGGCAGCGGCCCTATTCGTGGTATCTTCCGTTTGCTGTCGTACTCCTGGATATCGATCTCGCTCACCTCGCCCGACGGCGTTTTCTGGAAGGTGAGGCGCGTGGCCTCCTCCGCGCAGACGAAGACCGACTCGGAGAGCGGCGTAAACACGTCGTTCTCGCTGCCCGGCAGGTGCGCCAGCAGACGCCCCTTTGCCGTCTCCACCGTGAGCATCCGATTGTTCGAATACTCATACCTGCCTGTGAGTGCGGCCAGCGCTTCGGGCTTGAGGCGGGGCGGCGACGGGGCGAGCATTCCGCCCGTATCGCGGCCCTTTCCGGCGTCGGTCAGATAGTCCGTCAGGTCCGGGAAGTACTCCCGCGCCACGCCGTTCGCGATCGTTCCCGGGTCGGGGAGGCTGCCCATGTTGGTCAGCACGATGAGCGTAAGCCGGTCCTTCAGGAACCGGGCGATATACGTGCGGAAGCCGGCCAGCAGCCCGTCGTGCGCCACGCGCTCGTGCCCGTGCAGGCTTCCCACCTCCCAGCCGAACCCGTACCCCGCCGATTTGCCCCCGTTCAGCCGGGTCGCCAGCCACATCTGCCTGCGGCTCTCCGCGTTCAGGAGTTTGTCGGTGTAGAGCGCCGCGTCCCACTTCGCCAGGTCGAGCACCGTGGAGAGAATGGCTCCCGCGCCGAAGTAGAGAGTCGGGCTGGTCTGATCGGCGATCCGAAGGCCGCGCTGCGTCCAGATATAGCCACAAGCGCGGTTCTGCACCGGAGTCTGGTAATCGTTAAGGCGCGAGGACTTCATCCCCAGCGGC
The DNA here is from genome assembly GCA_043734985.1 of Chthonomonadaceae bacterium. Classification (GTDB taxonomy): domain Bacteria; phylum Armatimonadota; class Chthonomonadetes; order Chthonomonadales; family Chthonomonadaceae; genus DATGJU01. The sequence goes on along the minus strand of JAYTEU010000505.1, from coordinate 936 downwards.
CCGAAGATGCGTGCCTGCAGAAAATCGCCGTAGCTCTTGCCCGAGACCCGCTCCACGATCAGCGCCGCCAGATTGAACCCGAGGTTGCTGTAGGCGAACCGCTCGCCGGGCGGAGTCTGGAGAGGCAGCGCTATCGCCGCTTTCCAGATATCATCGCGGGAGAAGTCCGCGCGCCCGGTCTTGTCCGTCGTCTGCATCCCCTCGCGCGGCAGGCCCGAGGTGTGCGTCAGCAGGTGCCGGACCGTGACCCCCTTCCAGGCGTCGGGCGCGCCGTCCAGATACTTCCCGATCGGCGACTCCAGCGAGACCTTGCCGTCCTGGACCAGCAGCATTATCGATGCCGCCGCGAACTGCTTGCTCATCGACGCCAGGCAGTAGACCGTCTGAGGCGTAGCCCGCGCGCCCAGCTCTACATTGGCCAGCCCATAGCCCGCCGCCTTAACGACGCGCCCATCCTTCACGATAGCCAGCGAAAGCCCGGGGATGTGCCGCTTGCGGATCTGGCGTTTCAGAAAGTCATCCACGGAATCGGCGCGCGCGGTCATCGCCGATAGAGTGAATACGGCCACGATCGGCAGGATTGCCGTAACGACGCGCCGAAATGTCATAACGAAGCCAGGTAGTGCAGTCAATCATAGTCTCCCAGAGTAACGAATTCTCATCCATGCCCACAAACGCTCAACGTCCCAGTCAAACCGACCCAAATCGCCTCAATGAATAGGATATGCTCGCCACCCCGCCCGGATATTCCTAACGAAATCAAAACGCTCAGAAAGTGTGCAAAAACCGCCCCCCAACCCCCAATTTTGGGGGAGTTGTTGCGCATTACTCCAGCCGGTCCCCCCGGGTACCCTCGTAATGAACACGCCGTCGTGCGTCTACAGTTCATTGCACTTAGGATCGGGCCCGCCCGATGGCTAGCTCTGGGTGCGGGTA
>JAYTEU010000504.1:0-2447 GCA_043734985.1 Chthonomonadaceae bacterium | reverse complement strand
ACGGAGTTGATGGCGAGCCGCTCCCCCAGGGCGCGGATCTGCGCGTTGTTCCCGTTGATCTCCGGAATAGCCCGTCGGCGGCCCATCAGCGTGGTTACGTACCCGTGGGTTAGCGCCTGCGCGACGCAGCCGTTCAGGAACGCATCGATTCCGGCGTAGCGCTTCTTATAGTCGGCGATCAGGCGCACGGCCCCCTCATAGTCCAGCCCATCCACGCGCCGAGCCAGACCGTATGCCGTCACGCCGTAGATGATGCCGAAATTGATGGTCTTTGCCCGGTTTCTCTGTTCGCGCGTCACCTGGTCCAGCGGCACGCCGAAGACTTCGCTTGCCACGGCGGCATGAATGTCCAGGTCCTGCTCGAAGGCCGCGATCAATGCCTCGTCGCCGGAGAGATGCGCCAGGATGCGGAGCTCGATCTGGGAGTAGTCGGCGCAGATCAGGCAGGAGCCGGGCGCGGCGAAGAACGCCTTGCGGATTTCGCGGCCGATCTCCGAGCGCACGGGGATATTCTGCAGGTTGGGGCTGTGCGAAGCGAGCCGTCCGGTGGCGGTCACAAGCTGGTGGAACGTCGAGTGGATACGCCCTTCTTTGGGATCGATGGCGGCGCGCAGATTGCCCAGGTAGGTGCTGATGAGTTTCTGGAGCTGCCGGTACTCGAGAATCAGGCGTGGTACCGCCGTTTGCGGCTTTTCCCGGTCTTCGTCGAGCGCCAGCTTCTCCAGCACCTCGACATCCGTGGAGCGTCCGGTCTTGGTCTTCTTTCCGACCTTGAAGCCCAGGCGGTCGAACAGCGCTTCGGCGAGCTGCTTGGTCGAGTTAAGGTCGAAGTCGAAGCCCGCGGCCTCGCGGATCTGCTCCCGGAGTGCGTCTACCCGCGTGCCGAGCGCCTTGCCCTGCCGGATAAGCTCCTCCGGATCGCATAATATGCCGTTCGCCTCCATCTCCGCGAGCACCACGGCCAGCGGCGACTCGACTTCGCAGACAAGCTCCGCCATCTTCTGCTCCCGCAGGGTAGGCATCAAGGCGTGGTAGAGGCGGAGGGCGATATCGGCGTCTTCCGCCGCGTACTGCGCGATCTGGTCGAGCGGCACCGAGTCCATGGTGCGCTGTTCGGGGTCCGCCTTTTCGCCGATAAGGGCCGAGATCGGGATCATGCGGTAGTTCAGCACGGAGAGCGCGAGGTTGTCGAGCTTGGAGGAGCCTCGGGACGGATCGAGGAGGGTCGCGGCGAGCATGGAGTCGAAACATACTCCGCGCAGATGGACTCCGTGCCTCAGAAAGACCAGCGCATCGAACTTCAGGTTGTGCCCGCACTTCGGGATCGTCGGGTCTTCCAGTATCGGTCGCAGCGCACCCAGAACGGCAGCTTCATCAAGGTGGCGCGCGGGCTCCGGCGAGCGAATGGGGACATAAACCCCGGTTCCCGGCTCCCAGGCAATGCTAATTCCGACCAGCCCGGCATCCCGCTCCAGGCCGGTCGTCTCCGTATCGACGCTGACCATCGGCTGGGACTTGAGCGTCGCTACCAATTCGTTCAGCGCGTCGGCCGTGGTGATCGCGCGATACACGCCTTCCTTGGCGTATTCCGCGTTGTCGACGACAGGCAGGGACAGTTCGATTTTGGATTTCGGGTGCGGGTACCCTCTGGGTGTGGGCGTTTGGATTTTGGATCCGGCGGCGTCGATGGCCGGCGACTCCTCCTCCTCGTCCAGCTCCGAAAAGAGATCGCGCGTTGCGGCGGCGGCTTTCGACACGGCCAAAGGGCGTCCGACGGCCGGCGATTCCCCGGACTGCGCCAGCCGCTTCGCCTCCTCCTGGAAGCGGCCGAACCCTAGCTGCTGGAACAGTTCCAGCGTGCGGGGGAGGTTGATCGGTCGGACGCGCGCATCGTCCAGCTTAAATCCCAGATCGGCGTGGCGCTCCAGCGTCACCAGCCTGCGCGACAGCTCGATATGGCCAAGCGCCTTCTCGAGGTTCTCCCGCCGCTTCCCCTTGATCTCCTCGATGTGCGCGTAGATGCCGTCGATCGTGCCGTACTGCTGAAGCAGCAGAGACGCCGTCTTCGGCCCGATTCCCTCCACCCCCGGCACGTTATCGACGCTGTCACCGATCAGTGCAAGGTAGTCGATCACCTGCTCGGGAGTGATCCCCTTGTTCGCGGCGAGCCCCGCCACATCCAGGGTCGCATCGGTATGGATGTCGAACATGGCGGCGCGGGCGGAAAGAAGCTGCTCCAGGTCCTTGTCCTTCGAAACGAGGCGCACCTGCACATCCTGGGAGGCCGGGTCGGCGAGCACCTGACAGGTGAGGATGGCCATTACGTCGTCGGCTTCCAGGCCCGGCTTGGAGATTATGGGTATGCCGAGGTGCTCGATCAGCTCGAAGATGCGCGGCAGCTGCGATATCAGGTCGTCCGGCGTGGCGTTCCGGGTGGCCTTGTACTC
>JAYTEU010000503.1:0-8286 GCA_043734985.1 Chthonomonadaceae bacterium | reverse complement strand
ACGTCCCGGTTGCGGTCGGGCGTCACGGTGAACCGCGCTCCGTAGTCCTTGTCGGAGTGTCGCGCCATGCTCGGCAGCGGGCCGAACTCGCCGTAGTTGTAGAACGTGCGGCCCGCCTGCATCGCCGCCTGCCAGATGAAGGGGTTGCCGGCGTAAACAAGCGGGTCGGTTCCGCAGCAGGGATAGGAGCGCGGATAGTTGTTCATAGCGCGCTCTGCGTAGTCGTCCGCGAACGCCTCGTTCAGCCAGTGGTGGCCGTCCGCGCTGATGGCGCCGGAGCAGTAGATGTTATCGAAAAGGCCGAACTCCCGCGCCATGGCGTGCTGGTTGGGCGTGACCTTTTCACCGAACATTAGCAGCTTGGGATCGCCGCCGACATGGCCCGGGGGCACCGGCATGTCGCCGAGCACCTGGTCGTAGGTGCGGTTCTCCTTGATTACCAGGATGACGTGCTTGAAGCGCGACCAGAACGGATCGGGAGTGTTCTTGACTGCGGCGTCCATGCGGTCGAAATGATTATTGCGCCCGACCTGCGCCGTGTAGCGCGAAAGGGTCTTCGCGTCCGGCACTTCGATCATGCCCAGGCTGCCCATAACGGCGTAGACGCTATGCCCGACGAAGTTCTCGCCGAAGATGGCGCCGCCCGGCCCGGCCTCGGGAGTGGCCGCGCCGGAAGTTGCGCGCTTCCGCGAAACGATCGGACCGAGCGAACCTATCCCCTTACTGTTGGCGACGTAGAGCGTCTTCGCGTCTTTGCCGAGCGTTACGCCCAGGGGAAACCATGCAGTCGGGATCAGACCCGCGATTTTGGTCTTGGGCGCATTGCCGCCCGCCGCCGCGTCCAGCGCGATGACCTCTATGGCGTTATCGCCGCCCAGGCTCACGTAGAGAGTCTTGCCGTCCGGGGTGATCGCCAGGCCGTTGGGACTGCTCGCTGCGAGCTGGCCCGGGGCCGGGCTGGTGGCGATCGTCTCCACGACGGTATCGTCGTCCGTGCGGATCACGGTGACCGTGTCGGTGTTGGCGTTGGCTACGAAGAGGCGCGTTCCATTGGGCGAAAGGGCCAGATCGGCCGGCTGCAGCCCGACGGTAATCGTCTTCGTAGTCGCGTGCGCAGGGTCGTTCGCGAGCTTGGCCGCGCTGACGACGGACAGCGTGCCTGTCGATGCCTTGTAGGTTTCAGGATCGACCACGACGGGATCGGCGGTGTCCTTGGTGTCGCCCTCTTCGGGCACCTTGCCGCCTCGATTGGCGACGTAGATCTTATCGCCGGACGGGCTGACGACCACGCGCTCCGGTGAGCTGCCGACGGGCGTTTCGACGACCCTAGCCGTTCCCGCCGCCGGGTCGTAGGAGGTCAGATCGATCGCCGCGAGCGTGCCGTTGTTGAACAGTGTAACGTAGAGCATCTTCTCGTCGGGGCTGAGCGCCAGGCCGCAGGGCTTGGATTCCTTGGCGGCGAAGTTGGGCTCGATGCGGGAGTTCAGCGCAAACTCGATCGGCTTCTGGGGGGTGGCTCGGCCGTTCTCGTCGAAGCGGGTCACCAGGACCGCGCCCTCGCGCGCCCTGCCGGACATGTAGAGCGTGCGCCCGTCTTTGGACCATGCGATCCCGCCGAAGCTGTGCTTGCCCGGCAGGGAATCGGCCTTGAATTCGCCGGTGGCAGTGTCCAGGAATTTGACTTCGGACCCTAGCATGACGGCCAGCAGTTTTCCATCCGGCCGCAGCGCCATATCTACTGGCCTGCCGTCGAAGGTCAGGTTGCGCCCCACGGGAGCCAGCGTCTGGCCCGTCGGCACAAAGTAGGTGCCGTCCGCCTGCTTACCGATAATTGCCTTGTCGTCGGCAGCCGGTGCAATGCGCGCGTTAAGCTGCAGCCCGCCATAGCCGAGCAGCGCCGCAGCGGGCAAGATCAAGCCGATAGTGCGGGCTGTTTTGGATAGATGCATGTCTCACTCCTCATATACAATCGCGGTTACCGAGGTCGGCTGAAGACGGGCGGGTTCAGCCACGGGTCCATTTCCCGCAAGAGGCCTTCCAGCAGCAGGCGATAATCGTCAGGAACCGCTACGGACTCCAAAAGGCCACGAATGCGCGATGCTTCCTGTGAACAGCGGATGATCTCCGCTCGGTAGTAAACCAGTGGATCTCTCCAGAGTTTCAAACGGTCCGAGGTATATTTGCCGCAATTCGTAGTAGGCTCCAGATTGCCGTTTGGATGTACCTGCATGTGGAGGTCATGGTCGTCCGCCGGTTGACACGGGTCAAGGAATCTCCAGCCGGCGGCGAACTCGGCGGCGGACGGCCAGGTAACACCTTTGTTCTCGTTACACTCCCGGCAACACCAATACAGATTATCATAAACCGAAGCGAGATCGGGACGGCCATTCGGCCCTGCGTGTGGACGGTGATGATCGATCGTGCAGCCCGATTCTCCGCCAAGGAAGAGCTCGTGGCGAAGGCAATAGGCGCACCGGAACAGGAAATCGTGGCGAAGGAGCCGGCGATAGCGCCGAAAATCGGCAAATTTGCGGACAGATACACTTCGAGAAAAATACATCGCGCGTTATCGGCGCTCGGCCCGCTGTTCCAGCGCCTTGCGAACGGCCGTGAGATCGTCGGCAATCGCCATCAGAGTGCGCCCGCGCCGCGTCGCCGGCCCATTGGAGGCGTCGATCGCATTGATCTCGTCCATAATTTGCTGGAGGCGGATTTGTTCCTGTGTCGTCATCGAACGCGTTTGCGGTATCGCTATCAGGCTTGCATATTCGGCATTGAGGGACTGTGGATATCGCGCGGAATGGATCGAATCGCTTGTCAGCGCAGGCTCGGCCGCTTGTGGCAGATACACAACTAGCTCGACATCGCCTTCCTCGGGCAGTTCCGTGGAGGCGAATTCGATCCGTTTTCCAGGCAGAACCGGAACGGTTATCCGTATCGCTTGCGCCATTTCGATCTCCTTCCGCCTATTATAGCATACCGTCACAGAGGCCGAGCTATTGCGCGAGGTAGGCAGGGTCTTCGCCGTTTATTTTGGGGCGAGGACCTGGGCGCTTCTCGCGGGGAGGTAGAAGTGCAACCTGTCAAAACCGGCTGTCGACGCCATAGGCATCGAACACGGCGTCTATGTTGAGGATCGGAATACCCTCAATCAAACTCTGCGAAGTCCTCGATTGGTGCATCGAAATCCGCAGTCATGTAGCCCATACCTTTTGCAGTGCCTGCCTTCCGGCGTCCTCGTTGGGGTTCTGTGACAGCAACCGCGACAAGGAGCGCCACCGGCAGGCTGTCCTGGGTAAGAACAACCTCTTCGCCCTGGTTGACTTCAGCAATTAGTTGTGGCAAGCGCGCCGCGGCGTCTTCTAGCGATACCTGGGGCATCGATCCACTATCCTTTAGTTGCCCGATTTTTGTGGCTTGGTACCTTGAAACCATATAGACATTCAGGGTGACCCCGTTCGCGGAATCCCACGATCCACTACATTGTCGACCACTCGTCAATGCATCGGCCTTGCGTGCAGTGGATGCCAGTCAATCGGGTATGACTTGACATGAAGTGTGACAACTCGATTATCTTTGTCCACGACTACCCAAAAATCCAAAACCCCACCGAATTCGGGCAGTTGGTAGCTGTCAAACTCCGCAACGGACTCATGTGCCAATACCTCGAGCGGAAAGTCAGTATTTGGTTTCTGTCCCTTCTCATATAGTCGAGCCTTCACCCCTAAATATGTCTCCACTTCGTGCAATCTTGTGCCAGGTTGAACGGTCAAGAGAATCTGCACCATACTCTCTGCGAGCATCGTGCGCCGATGAATCGTCCAAAACAACCAAGCGACTAGAAATGCCGCGGCAAGACCCACTATCGATAGAAAGACTCAGAACCTTGACTTTGGCATGATTGTTACTCACAATGTACGGCATCTGCGTATGGCAGTATGATCCGGTTCTTTCAGGTCGTCGCCTTTTGGCTTGTTGTACGGGACGGAGTGCGCTTTCGTGAACGCCGGTAAGGCTGAATTAGTACGTCAGCGGAAATACCGAAATTCTGATGGAGCCTGCGAATCATTCCAATCGTTAATGGGCGCTTTCGCTCTAGCACCTCTGCTACACGAGATGTGCTACCAATATAGGGTTCTAGCGCGCTCTCCGTCATGCCACGGCTTTCAAGGTGATAAAGCAAGGCATCGATCGGGTCTGGCAAGGGTATGGGATAGTGCTCTTGTTCGTAGGTTTCAACACTCGAAACTAGGGCTTCCAGTCGATCTCCTTCCGGCGTGCTTCGCTTCGCTTCGAAGAGTTTGTCGATTTCCGCAAGGGTCAACTTATATTCGCGCTCGCTACTTATTGGTTTGATTTCCATTGCTTTGCCTCAAATAGTCGCCGCATCGATCTGGTCGTATTCTGCGTGGGTACCGACGAATCGGATGTAGACCGTCTCGAATTCGTAGTTTATTGCGGCAACCAAACGGTAGCGATTTCCCCGGATGTTGAAGACGACGCGGCTACTGTTTATTATGCTTGCGTGCGGATAGATCGCCTTTATCTCTTGGGATGATTTCCAGTTGGCGCGGCGAGCATCCGAGTACCAGGTGTGCAGCGCAGTCTCCGCATCTGCGTGGGGTGTCCAGAATTCACGTAACGTTCGCAACGCAATAACTCGCATGGCGTTATGATACCATGTGGCCGGGCGCATTCATTTCGGGGCGAGAACCTGGGCGCTTCGGGCTGGGAGGTAGATCCGAATGCTCTGGGCACGGCCGTACATTGGCACGGGTTGGCAGGGGTAGATCATGTTGGGGGCGACTAGTTGGCGGCCGCCGAATTCGGAGGCGTCGGTGTCGAGGACCACGTGGTAGTCGGTCGGGTCGGGCACGGGGATGCGCAGATCGGCGTACGATTCGGTCGGGTGGAGGTTGAAGACGAACACCAGCGGACCGCGGCGGTAGATGAGCTGCCGGGTGTCCTCGTGGATGGCGATCTGCTCGATGAAGGGATCTTCGAGGAGGCCGAATTTTCGGTCGAGGTCCAGCATGGCATGGTCGAAGTCGCGAAGCTGACCATAATGCAGGTCCGGATTGTCGGCGAGCGACCATTGGCGTCGCGCGTAGTGGTAGCTGTTTCCGTTGTCGGCGCGGGGGAAATCGATCCACTCCGGATGGCCGAACTCGTTGCCCATGAAGTTGAGGTAGCTCTCGCCGCCCAAGGAAAACGTAAGCAGCCGGATCATTTTGAGCAGCGCCACGCCTCGATCGACGACGATGTCCGCGGCGAAGCGGCTCATGTGTGAGTACATGCGGTCGCCCATGAGGCGGAAGGCGAGCGTCTGGTCGCCGACGAGCGCCTGATCGTGCGATTCGGCGTATCCGACGTGCTTTTCGTGCGGCCTGCGGTTTAGAAGGGTGAGGTAGAGGCCCGTGAGGCTCCACTCCTCGTCGGGGATCTCCTTTACGAGCTTGATCCAGTAGTCCGGGACGCCCATGGCCAGCCGGTAGTCGAAGCCGAGGCCGCCTTCGCTGACGGGGCGCGCGAGGCCAACCATCCCGGAGACGTCCTCGGCGATGGCGATCGCCTTCGGGTTCACGCCGTGCGCGACCTCGTTGGCGAGCATCAGGTAGGCGACGGCATCGCGGTCCACGTTGTCCGAGAAGTAGTCGTCGTAGCCGGTGAAGTCGCGGTTCAGGCCGTGGTCGAGGTAGAGCATGCTGGTGACACCGTCGAAGCGGAAGCCGTCGAACCGGTACTCTTCCAGCCAGAAGCGAACGTTCGAGAGCAGGTAGCGCAGGACTTCGTAGCGCGAGTAGTCGAAGCAGAGCGAGTCCCAGGCGACGTGCTCGCCGCGCGCGCCGGCGTGGAAATACTGGAAGTCGGTGCCGTCGAAGCGGTTGAGCCCCTCCAGGATGTTCTTGACGGCGTGCGAGTGGACGAGGTCCATGATGACGCGCAGCCCCATGCCGTGCGCGGTATCGATGAGTTCCTTCAGCTCTTCGGGCGTGCCGAAGCGCGAGGAGACAGCGAAAAAGCTGGAGACGTGGTAGCCGAACGATCCGTAGTAGGGGTGCTCCACGATCGCCATGAGCTGGATGGCGTTGTAGCCGAGGGCGGCGATGCGAGGGAGGATGCGCTCGGTGAATTCGCGGAAGGTCCCTACCTTCCCCTCCTCCTGGGCCATCCCCACGTGCGCCTCGTAGATGCGAAGGCCGCCGTCCTGCGCGGGTACGGGGTTTCGCCATTGGTACGGCTCGGGCGGCGCCCAGTACTGCCCGGTAAAGTGGTTGGCCTCGCCCTCCTGGACCACGCGTCGGATGTAGGCGGGGATGCGGTCGAGGCCCTCGTTCGCGGTTCGCACGTGGACCTTGACGCGGGTCTCATGCTTTAGCCGGTCGCCGTAGACTGAGTCGGGCAGGAATTTATACCAGACGCCCCAGTCGCCGCGCTGGAGCGGGTCGGCGCGGCTGTCCCAGTTGTTGAAATCCCCGATCAGGCTGACGGCCTCGGCGCCCGGCGCCCACTCGCGGTACCAGACCCCCGCCTGCCCGTCCTTCTCGCCCCGGTTCAGGCCGAATATCTCGTGGCCAAGGCTGATGGGGCCGAGCAGTCCGCCATCCCGCTCAATCTGGGAGCGGACCCAGCGATAGTGCGCGTAGCGGTCGCGGAGCCGGTCGGCGTAGGGCTCAAGCCAGGGATCGACGGCGATCAGGCCGGCGCCGTCGGGCGGTACTGCGGAAGGGGGCATGGTGACTCCTCGTCCATGCGGAGTGGGTCCGCACTGACCTGTATTGTACCGCATCGGGCGAGGGTGTCCTGAGTGCAACGGGCTATGCCGCTTTGGGGTTTCCTCTTCGCTTGCTGATCTTCCGTCGATTTTTCGAAGGCTGCCCTGGTTCAGCGCAGAAGTTGGTATTGGCGCACTTCTTGATATTTTGGGCCGTTCGTGAGTTGAGTCTTCTACGGCGCTCATTGGAATTATTTGTTTTTGGCAGTTTAAGTGGCGGTGCTTGGGCGGAATTTGACCGAAACAATTGGCAGCGCGGGATTGGAACCGGGCGAGCATCTTCGGCAGCCGCTACTATTTGCCTTAAAAAAAGTTCGGTTGAGCCCTTGACAACTGTTTAAGAAATTGTTTATACTGATTTCCAGAGAGTCACCTTGCGGGATGCCTCGGCGCATTCTCCCGCGCTCCCACCATTCCGCTCCTCTTCATGGCGGCATGGCGCAACGCTTCGAAACGGTAGATTTAGTTTTTGGCAGATACCGGTTGCGTTTGAGGATATTGCTGCTGACAGTTTAGCTCGCCCTGCCTTTTTGCCGCCCTCGGTAACGAAGGTTTTCCGGCTATTCCGCCAACCCCCCTCTACCCAACCCTTTCCCAACTTTAGCTTGTGTTTTTGCGATCCAATTGAAACGGCATTGCGAGGGTAGTGTTTGCGCGCTGGTGGTTCATTGCGATACTGGGCGCGCCGGGTCGATAAACGACCCGGCATAAGGGCCTTCGGCCGCACCCAGGGGTACCCGGCTCCGCACTGAGATGCAAATGCGGTCGGGGCGATGCCGTAACGGTTTCGCTCGGGGGCCACCGGTCGGCGCGTAAGCGGGTTCCAGTTGCGACACCGTGAATGGATTCGCTCGGGGGCCTGCGGTCGGCCCGTAAGCGGGTTCCGGATGCGACACCGTGAACGGTTTCGCTTGGGGGCCTGCGCACCCGCAAGCGGGTACCCGATGCCCTCCGGGCATAATGCGTGGCCGGTGGGTTGTGCGTACTTACCGATGGGTGGGGCTCGATCGGTTGGTTTTTGGGAGGGGGTTGTGATGGGAAATCGCTCTTGCGGGCTGGACTTTAGGCGCGGCGTGGTTATGCTGTCGGCGTTGGGGGCGGGTGTCGGCGGGTGCGCTCCGCATCCGGGTTCGGCTCCTGCTTCCAGGGCGGCGGCTCGGCGTGTTCAGTCGGAGGCGCGAACGCTTACGGCGATCACTGCGGCGGCGGGCGCACAGGTGTTGCCCGGCTACGAGGAGGCGCGGAAGGCTTGCGGCCGGGGCGAGTACCGGAAGGCGGCGGGTATTCTGGCCGGGATGCAGAGGGCGCACGGACTTGACGGGGATGAGAGGGAGTTTCTCCATCGCCAGGAGATGATCTGCCTGGGACACCTGACGCCGCGCAAAACGGTCACGCCTTCACCCGCTCACCCGCTCACCGTCTCAACGCGCGGCTCCATTCCCTGCCCAGAGCGCGGATTGCGGGCCGAGAGCGCTGCTTTGGGCTTGCATATCCCTCTCCGTAAAGGCGGA
>JAYTEU010000502.1:0-11533 GCA_043734985.1 Chthonomonadaceae bacterium | reverse complement strand
GGCGAATACGTGACGGACCGCCCGATTCATCCACCGGAGGTGGCCGCGACCATCTATAGCGCGCTCGGGATCGACTACGAGAAAGTCCTCAATACACCGCAGAACCGACCCGTACGAATTCTGCCCGAGTGCGAGCCGATCAAAGAGCTGTGGGGCTGATATCGGCTAGGCCCCTGACCGGTCCAAGCTTACTGCCCGCAGGGCAGGCCACGGAAGGCGTTAAAGCGAAGGGTTTACTCTTCGCGACTCTTGGCCGTGCGTTTCCACGTTCGAGCATTCGTTCCCGCAGGTCAGTATGAAGAACTCCCTACACCAAACGCTCTTAGAGTGTGTGCAACAATTGCCCCCCGGTCCCCGATTGTGGGGGAGTTGTTGCGCATTACTCCAGCCGGTTCCCCCGGGTACCCTCTGGGTGCGGGTACCCGCGTGCGGGTGGAGGGTTAGGGGGCGTATTCCACGCGTATTCCACACTCTCTTAGTCCCATTTCTCATTCTCCTCGCGTTCTCCGCACCGAAGGCGCGCGCGGCGGCGCCCGTCGTGTTCAGCCGTCAGGTGCTGCCACTGCTTCGTGTGCAGTGCTGGGCATGCCATAGCGGCGCTTCTCCCGCCAGCGGCTACTCCATGGAGTCACGCGAGAGGATGGTCGCCGGGGGTCGGCATGGTCCGGCGATCGTTCAGGGCAAGGGCGCGAAGAGCAGCCTGGTGCAGTATATGACCGGCGAGCTCAAGCCGAAGATGCCGCCGAATAGCGCGATAGATCTGGAAAAGATCGCGATTATCCGACGCTGGATCGACGAGGGCGCAAGGGTCGATTCGATGGTCCTGTCTGCCCTGGATGTAAGCGGCAAAACTTCGGCGAGTCCGCAATTGCCACAGGCACAAAGCCAGCCGGCCCCTGTCACGGCGTTAGCGTTCGCCCCGGATGGCAAACTGCTGGCAGCGGGCGGCTATCGGGTGGTTCGGCTTATCGATCCCAAATCTGGAGCCGTAGTTCGGACCGTTTTGGGCGCGGCGGATCAGGTTCAGGCGGTGGCCTGGAGCAGTGACGGGAGCCGGATGGCGGCGGCCGGCGGCGTTCCGGGTAAGAGCGGAGAGGTCGTGATCTTTGACACGGCGACCTGGAAACCGTTGCAAACGTTGACCGGCCATACCGAGGTAGTCTATGCCGTTGCATGGAAGCCCGCTTCCGCTGAAGTTGCGACCGGCTCGCTGGACAAGACCGCGCGGATTTGGGATTCGGTCACTGGGAAATCGATACGTACCATCAAGGACCATGCCGATGCCATTTTCAGCGTAGCCTATTCCCCGAACGGCAAACTTCTCGCAACTGCCGGCGGCGACCGCACGGCCAAGATCTTCGATTCGGCGACATGGAAGCGAACCGACACCTTAAACGCGCACCAGGATGCAGTAACGCATGTGGCGTTCAACAGCGCGGGAACACTCCTTGCGACGGTTGGGGCGGATAAGCAGATGCGGGTTTGGAAGGTTGATCCTGGAAAAATCGAGAATCCGTTGCGTTCGATGGGTGAGGGCGATGTTATTAACGTCTGCGCTTTCAGCGCGGACGATTCTCTGCTCGTCTGGGGCGCGGCGAACAGCGCCGTTAAGGTATTCAACGGCGACGGGTCGAAGCAGATGCGCGAAATGAGGGATGCAAAGGACTGGATCTACTCGTTGGCCGTCGGCGGCGACAACGATACCGTCGCGGCAGGCACGCAGGATGGTAAGATATACCTGTGGGGCGTCAAGGACGGCAAACTTCACCTGACGCTATTGCTGGCGCCCGGCGGTCCGAAAGTCGAATTTGCCATGGAGCCTGCGAAGTGAATTCATTTCGACCATTGCCCTTTCGCCGAGTTTTGTTAATTGGAATGCTCTTCGCCTTCCATTGCGAGTGTTCGGCCCAGACGGCAAAGCCGGAGAATGCAAAGCCGGTCATCAAGAGCGCGTCGGTACTTGGAATTCAGGCCGGCAAGACATCGACCGTGATCCTTTTTGGCGACAACCTCGCGCCGGAGTCCGCGGCGACAAAAGCGCCACTCACGGTCAAGTTGATCGATTCGAAGGCCACCGACGAAAAGTTGAAGAGCAAGGGCGCCAGGCAGGTGACGCTTGAAGTCGCCGTGCCGAAGGGCTGCCCATCGGATACTTTCGAGGTCACGCTGACGCAGCCGGACAAGTCCGTTGCGAAAACGAATCTGTGCGTAGTGGCAAGCGCTGCTGTTGAAATGCCGATTAAGAAGCCGTCGTCCACATTCTTGACAGCGATGGTGTTGACGGGGCCGTCGACGGCAGTGCTGGGCCAGTTGGACGGCGATACCGCCGACGTAGTTAGATTTGATGGTAAAGCGGGCGAGACGTGGGAGATTGGCCTGCTCGCCAGCCGGGCCGGTTCACAACTCGATCCCATACTTCGTGTACGCGACAGTAGGCACATTTCCCTGACGCTGTCGACCGGAGACAAAAAGAAAGACCGCCACATCCTGTTCCACGTGCCGACGGACGGCGCATACTACATTGAAATCACCGAGGCCGAAGCGAGGGGCGGCGCCGGCTACGATTACCGGCTGACGGTCAATCGCAAATAGCCGCAATCCCAATCCTTAAGGGCGAACATTTATGAGTGAGAAACAGAAGAGCCGGAAGTGTGTACAGTGGTTGCAGCATCTCCTGTTGGCGGCCGCGTGTGGTATCCTTCTAGCCACCGTCGCACCTTCCGCCGTGGCGGATCGGACGGTTGTTCTTTTGCATAAGGCGTGGCCCACCGCGCCCGCGCCGGCCCCTGTTGTGTGGCATCCGCTGCTCGGCCCACGCCGTGTTGCGCTTCCGCCCGCAGATGCTAAGTCAGGAATTAGCGAGCCTGTCGACCGCCTGGTGAGCGTCTACTATGCCGCCCACAAAATACCGCCTGTCGTACCTGTCGACGATAGGACGTTCGCGCGGCGCGTCACGCTCGATCTGATCGGAACGCTTCCGTCGGATCGCGAGCTGCGCGAGTTCTTGGCCGACAAAGCGCCCGACAAGCGCCGGCAGTTCGCAGCTCGCCTGCTCAAGGACGATGTGCGGTACGCCGAGCACTGGCTCTCTTTCTGGAACGACATGCTCCGCAACGACTACATCGGCACGGGCTACATTGACGGCGGCCGTGCGCAGATCACCGACTGGCTCTACGCCGCGCTTGAGACGAACATGCCCTACAATCGCTTCGTCTCCGAGCTAGTCGATCCGAAGCCGGAGTCCGCCGGATTTGTTAAAGGGATCGTCTGGCGCGGCGTGGTCAATGCAAGCCAGACCCCAGAGATGCAGGCCGCCCAGAATATTTCGCAGGTCTTCCTTGGGATCAATCTGAAGTGCGCGTCCTGCCATAACAGTTTCATCAGCAGTTGGAAGCTGGCCGACGCCTACGGTATGGCCGGCATCTACATCGGCAAGCCGATGGAGATGGTGCGCTGCGATAAACCGACCGGCCAGACCGCCCCGGTTAAGTTTCTCTATCCGGAGCTTGGCGGCATCGACAGCAGCGCGCCCGCGCCCATGCAGCGCACTCAGCTCGCCGCCCTCCTTACCAACCCTGGCAATGGACGCTTATCGCGCGTGCTGGTAAATAGGATTTGGACGAAACTGATGGGGCGCGGCCTTGTCGAGCCGAATGACGACATGGATCGCAAACCCTGGAGTCCCGACCTGCTCGATTGGCTCTCAGACGACTTTGCCCGCAATGGCTACGATATTCGGCGCCTGATGCTACAGATCACGACATCGCAGGCCTATCAGCGACCCGTAATGAGTCTGAAGACGGAGCGCACGCCGAATTTCGTCTTCACCGGTCCCGCCGTCAAGCGCATGTCCGCAGAGCAGTATTCGGATGCCGTTTCGACGCTCACGGGCCAGTGGCGGCAGCCTGCGCAATTGGTGCGAATCGTCAATGGCGAGCCGCAGTTGGCGTCGAACGCGCAGGGAGTAGTCCAGTTCAAAAGTCCGGTTATGAAGTCAGGCTCCGTCGATATCGACTTCGACTGTACGGGCGCGAAAGTGCTGATGCTGGTCGTTTCCGACGGCGGCAACGGCAACAGCTTCGACTGGGCGGATTGGGCCGATGCGCGCGTGCTCACTCCCGGTGGCGAGACCAAACTCACGTCAATGAAGCGCCAGGCGGCGACGACCGGTTTCGGCCAGGTCGAGACAAACCGAAACGTGTCGAAGAAACCTATCCGTCTCGGAGATAAGACCTTCACCAACGGCATCGGCGTACACGCGAATTCGGTGCTGACTTACGTGCTGCCCGAAGGCGTAACGCGGTTCCGCGCAACGGCTGGGCCGGATACGGGCGCAATCGAGCAGGCCGGTTCCACCACCTCGGTTCAGCTCTGCGTTATCACGGGCGATCTCTCTCTGCTTCAGGCCCGCGCGTCGCTGACAACCTCCGATGCCCTTATGCGGGCGCTGGATCGGCCGAACCGCGAACAGGTGGTAACGCAGCGCGCAACGGTCGCCACGACGCTGCAAGCCCTGGAGCTGACCAACGGCCAGACGCTTGCCGCGATGCTGTCGCAGGGTGCGGAACGGTGGTCGCACACGGCACGGACACCGGACAACCTTGTAAACGGTCTGTTCCAGCAGGCGCTCGGAAGGCTGCCGTCCATTGCGGAGAAGCAGGCCGCCCTGGACTTGATCGGCTCGCCGGTCAGGAAAGAGGGAATGGAAGATCTCCTTTGGGCGCTGGTAATGCTTCCGGAATTTCAACTGGTCTACTGATGAAGCATGATAGGTCGCCACGAGGGACAACGATGCAGGACAATGATTTTAATCGTCGAGATTTCTTGAAGACAGCCGGGGCGGCCACGCTTGGCGCGTTGGTCGCGGGCTTTCCCAGGCGGCTTCTTGCCGAACCCGCCGTTCAGGCCGCAAAGCGCAAGGCCACGGCGGACACGATAATCGTGCTCTATATGTCCGGCGGCATGGCCCACACCGAAACCTTCGATCCCAAGCGGTTCACGGAGTTTAAGACCGGTTTGCCCTCAAGCGCGGTCCTCAGCACGTTTCCGCAGATCGACACGGTCGTGGACAATATCAAGTTCTCGAAGGGCCTGGAGAAGATGGGCGCGATCATGGATCGCGGCACGCTGATCCGTACCTATCAGGCCGGCGATCTCGGCGCGATCCTTCATTCGCGGCACCAGTACCAGTGGCACACGGGTTATGCGCCGCCGCAGACGGTGGCCGCGCCGCACATCGGCGCGGTAATCGCCCGTACCTTGGGACCGAAGAATTCCGCGATGCCTGCGTTTGTTAATATCGGCCAGCGGTTCGATGTCGGGGAAGGAGAGGAGCTGAAGGCCTTTCATACCGCCGGATTCCTCGGAAGCGAATACGGACCGTTCAACCTGCCTTATCCCGACCAGGCGGCGGAGGCGGTCCGGCCGCCGAAAGGTATGTCACCCTCCCGATTCGAGAACAGGACCAGCTTCTATAAAAAGCTTGTGGCGAACAGCCCGATCAATCGGTATGGCAGCGACTACCAGAAGGAGAGTCTGGTTCGCTCGCTGGATAACGCCTATCGCCTGTTGAGCAGCCCTGCGGCGAAGGCATTCGACCTGACGCTTGAGCCCAAGGAATCCTACGATATTTACAACACCGGCCGTTTTGGCCTTGGCTGTCTCCTTGCGCGACGTCTTACAGAAGCCGGGGCACGTTTCATCGAGGTTACCACGGAGTACGTGCCGTTCTTCGGCTGGGATACGCACGATAATGGGCACACTCGCCTGATCGAACTGAAACGGCAGATAGACGCGCCGATTGCGCAGCTTGTGCTGGACCTGGAGCGGCGCGGCCTCCTGGACCGGACGCTAATCGTGCTCGCGAGTGAGTTTAGCCGCGATATGATGACCGAGGGCAAGCCCGACAAGAAGGTTCCCGATCAGGTGGTGGTCCCCGAGACTATGCAGGAGCTGAAGCATTACGGTATGCACCGGCACTTCACCGATGCGGGCTCCGTTCTTATGTTCGGCGGTGGCGTGAAGAAGGGCCTGCTGTATGGCAAGACCGCGGAAGAGCGCCCCTGCAAGACCCTCGAGAAGCCCGTCACGATCGAGGACCTGCACGCGACGATCTATCAAGCGGCCGGTATCTCTCCGAAGCTCAGCTACGAGATCGAGCAGCGGCCGTTCTATGTGACCCGTGACGGACTAGGCAAGCCCATTACTGACATTTTGCCGGCATAGGTCGAGGATGCGTTATTTGGTACAACCTGCGGCCATCTTCGCTGCATATTATGTCCGGGATAGGAGGCATGCATGAATAACCGGTCGGTCATTGTAGATCCCGACGCCTCGCAGCGCCTTGTCATCCGCGACACGGAGCTTCGCGAGCCCCGGTACGATGAAGTGGTGGTGCAGGTCAAAGCATTCTCGCTCAATCGCGGCGAGGTCAATAAGGCCTACAGCTATGCCGAAGCGGGCTGGCAGCCCGGTTGGGACTTTGCGGGAGCAGTGGAGCAGGCGGCAGAGAGCGGTGTCGGCCCAAGAGTCGGTGATCGCGTGGTCGGCATGGTTGGAAATGGAGCTTGGGCTGAACGGCTGGTGGCGCCCACGAATGCAGTCGCGGTCCTCCCGGACAATGTGACCTTCGCTCAGGCCGCCACGCTTCCAGTCGCGGGCCTGACGGCGCTTCACGCGCTTCGCCAGGGCGGACTTCTGGTTGGCCGCAAGGTGCTGATAACGGGCGCCACGGGAGGCGTCGGAGACTATGCGCTGCAATTGGCCCGTCTCTCATCCGCAATCGTGTTCGCGCACGTGCGCAGGCAGGATCAAGCAGACCTAGTGAAAGGGTGGGGAGCCGAGTACGTTGCAGTGGGGGATAGTCTTGCAGAAGCGGCGAAGTCCTTCGCGCCGTTCGATTTGATCGTCGATTCCGTCGGCGGCGATGTGCTTTCCAACGCGCTCGCAATGTTGAACGAAGGTGGGGTATGTGTTAATCTTGGCGTCTCGGCAGGGTCGCAAGTCACTTTCGATGCCGCCGCCTTTTTCCTGACCGGACGCGCCCGTCTCTATGGCCTGATTCTGTTTGACGAACTAAAGTCCGTAGAGCCTGCGTCGATCGGGCTAGCGCTGCTTGCAGGTCTGATATCCGGCGGAAAACTAACGCCGCACATAAGCGTCGAAGCGCCATGGTCGCAGGTGGCGAGTATTACTCAGCAGCTTCTCGATCGCCATTACCCCGGCAAGGCAGTCCTCCACGTAGAATAGCGTGCGAACTATTCAGTCCGGCGGTCGCGAGAGCGCTGAAACGATTGGCCATTCAGTTCTCCGAGCCTCTCCCGTGAGACTAGACTCGTCGGCTCAAGACAACGCGCAAGCCCAAAGGGTACCCGGCATTCGCGGATTGAAATCAGAGTCCGCGAAGGCGGACATTTTGTACTCACCAGGCGAGGAATTCATTCCCACGCCAAGAACTGCACTTATCGTGATGCATGCGATTAAACGACGTAAAAAGGCCCGGCAGTTCAGAACGAACCGCCGGGCCTTACTCTTTGTACAGAATTACTCCTCTGCGGAATAGCCAAGCTTTACCAGTAGGTCGTCACGAGTCTCCTCCGAGTAGGACTCGAGCAACTCCGCAGGAAGCGAGGCGTTGAACTCCTGCTGGGGAATAGCCTCCGGATCGCCAGCGGCCTGCTCGATCGCCTCCTGACGCGCAATCTCCTGATGGGATTGGATCTGCCGCATCGCTTCGACAACCTGGTGACCGATCATATTCATAATCTGCTCGGGGCTGACGTCCGGAGTTACCGGGATCAACAGCGAAAGCATCAATATTGGTGTATTTGGTTTCATTACAACGCTCTCCTTAAAGGTTAACGTCCCTATCTTCTTTTTCGATTAGTACTATTCAGTACTAATAGTATCCTGCATAAGTGCCTGGAAAGCAAGGCTTATCTGCATTTAGCAGGAAAATAGTTTCGAATATCGTCTACACTACTATACGATCGAGCGCCTACAATTGATCCGGACATCTTGAACTGCCGGATTCGCAACGTGGGCGAACTGTCAGTGCATTTCCACCAACTGAACGAGATTGTTCTCTGTGTCCCGAAAAGTTGCGAAAAGCATTCCGCCGGATTCCATGGGTGGAAGATAGAAGGGCACGCCGCGCTTGGTCAGTTCATTGTAGGCTTCGTGAACATTCTCAACCGTTAGCGCGACCTGAACGGCGTTGATATTGAAACTGTTTTCGGGAAGCGGTTCCGGCGACACCTGGAGCCCGACGCCCTCATTGAAAACGACCCAGTCCTCCGACTCCTCCTGAATTGTGAAGCCGAGCATATCCTTGTAAAAGCGTGTTGCCCGATCGATATCCTGCACCAGCACCATTGCCATCACGCCGTGAAATCGCATTGCCGTCCTCCTGACCAACTCACTGCTCAAGGCCGCCCAAAGTCTACCTGTGACGCTCGCCGGTGTCAACGATATCCGGTCGAGCCGCGTACAAAGTTCCCTGTGACCGTGGATAGTGTGGGCAGGAAATCTACACGCCCTTAGACAACTATTAGCGCATGATCGGCAGATTTCTAAAAATGACTCTCGCGTCCGCACTGGCTGTGTCGACCGCACCGATCGCCGCAGCCGGAAGCTCCCAGGGCCCGTCGCCTGATAGCGCGGCGCAGTTTCAATCAGCGGTGGGTCCCCTCGTTCAAAAAAAATGTATCGCCTGCCACAATTCGGAGCAGCGAAGCGGCGGCCTTGATCTCAGCAGCGGAACGGCGGCGCGCAAGGGCGGTCTGCATCACGACCTATGGGTTCCGGGCGATCCCACCGCAAGCCTGATCTACCAGCGTGTCTCCTCACGGCAGATGCCGCCTGGAATGCCTCTGTCAACCTCGGAAATCGAGGCGATTCGGCGCTGGATCGAATCCGGCGCGGTCTGGAAGACGGAGGCAGTGCCGACAAAGGCGCGGGAAACCCCGCGTGCGGGGGCGGACTGGTGGTCCCTGCAAAAGGTGCGTCGAGCGCCGCTTCCGAATGTCAAGGATAGATTCTGGGTCGCGAATCCCATCGACGCGTTTGTGCTGGCCAACCTGGAGCGACACAGCCTCCGCCCGGCTCTTCCCGCGGACCGTACGACACTCATACGGCGTGCAACCTTCGATATGCTGGGTGTGCCGCCTTCCCCTGTGGAAGTCCATTCGTTCGCTCAGGATCGCTCTCCAAACGCCTACGCGAAGGTGGTGGATCGCCTGCTGGCGGACCCGCGCTACGGCGAGCGGTGGGGGCGTCACTGGCTCGACGTGGCGCGCTTCGCGGAGAGCCAGGGCTTCGAGAGAGACGCTATCCGGGACCACGCATGGCCCTACCGCGACTATGTGGTTCGCAGCCTGAACTCCGACAAGCCGTACGATCGGTTTGTTCGCGAACAGATCGCGGGTGACGTGCTGCCCAGTACCACGCCCGACACCATTGCCGCCACCGGTTTTCTGGTTGCCGGTCCCTTCGATGAGGCCGGCAGCGGCGCCGCCAGCGCAATCCTCAAGGCGCAGATTCGAGAGGAAGAGCTTGAGGATATGCTCGGCGCCGTGGGGCAGACGTTTCTTGGGCTAACCGTCAATTGCGCCCGCTGCCACGATCATAAGTTCGACCCGATACTGCAGCGCGATTACTATCGGCTGAAGGCTGTCTTCGAAGGTATCCATGGCGGCGACCGACCGTTTCCGCTTCCAACAGAGGAGGCGGCCCGCAGTGCGGAGCGGACGCAGATCCGCGAGCGCGCCGATTCGCTCTCCGAAGAGATCCGGCTGATTGAGGCCGGAGCGCGAACTAAGGCCGACCTGTGGGACGTGCCCGGCGTGCCGCTGCCGCTCGCGCGCTGGTCATTTTTCGGCGACGCCCAGGACGATATCGGCGGCCTTCGTGGCTCCCTCCACGGCGGCGCGGCAGTTTCGAACGGTCGCCTGCACTTGAGCGGCGCCGGCGCCTACGTTGAAACTCAGCCTTTGCGCCGCAATCTCAGCGCACGGACCATCGAAGCGTGGGTGATCCTGCCGAACCGCGTACAGCGCGGCGGCGCGGTCCTGTCCATTCAAACGCCCGCCGGCGCGATGTTCGACGGCCTTGTCTATGGGGAGCGCCAGCCGCGAAAATGGACCGCCGGAAGCTCACTCTTCGAGCGAACGAAGGACCTCGATGCCCCCACTGAAGACTCGCCGAACGGGGCGCCTATTCATCTGGTCGTGACGTACGATCTGAACAACAGAATCACGCTCTATCGAAACGGGACGCAGTACGGAGAATCGTATGTGCCGGACGGCCCGAACGGATCGCTTCGAACCTTTAAGGCCGGAGAGGCGCGTGTGCTGCTCGGGCTTCGCCACTCCGGCGCGGGCAATGGCTTCCTGGCAGGCGACATTCTGGAGGCGCGGCTCTACGATCGGGCGCTCATTCCACAGCAAGTAAAGGCTTCGTACCTGGCGGGGATGCGCAAGCGAAAGGCAGACGCCGCGACACCAAAGAATCAGGAGCAGGTTTTCCGTCTCGCCCAACTCACTGCTGAGCGCGACCAACTGGATGCAAGGCTCGGCGGGCCTCCTCCGGTCTCCAGCGTATACGCGGCCCGGCCCTTGCCGCCCGGTCCGACCTACCTGCTTCTCCGCGGCGACGTGCAGGCGCACGGAGACCTCGTCAGCGCGGGCGGGGTCACGTCACTGGGAGCCTCGGATTTCGGCCTTCGCCCTGACGCGCCCGAAGCCGAGCGCCGCCTGCATCTTGCCGACTGGCTGGTGCGCTCGGACAACCCGCTGACCGCCCGCGTGATGGTAAACCGCGTCTGGCACTACCACTTCGGTCGTGGGCTGGTCGGCACTCCCAACGACTTCGGTTACAACGGCGAAAAGCCCACCCACCCGGAGCTCCTCGACTGGCTGGCCGCAACTTTTACAACCGGGCAGTACCCCCCCACCTCAGAACCCGCAAAACCGGTTAAGGCCACGCCGAATCCAACGTCGGTCTCACCCTCTCGCCCTCTCACTCCCTCACCCGCTCAGGCATTAGCCTGGCGTCTCAAGCCGCTCCATCGGCTCATCCTAATGTCGAATACATACCAGCAGTCCTCGGCCTACAATGCGAAAGCGGCATCGCGGGATTCGGAGGATCGATGGCTATGGCGGTTCGCGCCGCGCAGGCTGGAAGGGGAGGCGATCCGTGACGCAATGCTCGTGGTAAGCGGCCGCATGAATTGGGAGCGGGGCGGACCGGGCTTTCGGCCCTTCGTGGAAACGGTAAACAACTCTCACTTCTACGCCACCTTCGATAAGGATGGCCCGGAGTACAACCGCCGGACGATCTACCGTATCAATGTCAATTCGGCGAAGAGTACCCTCCTGGATACACTCGACTGTCCCGATCCGTCCACAAAGACTCCGCGCAGGAGCGTAACTACCACGCCTCTCCAAGCCCTGGAGCTAATGAACAACCGGTTCGTATTGGAGCAGGCTAGGTTCTTCGGCATGCGCGTCCGGCAGGAGGCAGGCGCTGATCCGGC
>JAYTEU010000501.1:0-2247 GCA_043734985.1 Chthonomonadaceae bacterium | reverse complement strand
AATAGCTGGCGGCCGTCTCGCGTTGAGCACAGTTTCGATGTTGGAATAGTTGGTATAGCAGGTCGTTCCACGCGCAAAAGGGAGCCACGCATGCCCTTTGGACTGCCGTGGCGGGTGAACATGGTCCAGCGCTTGCGCGGGCATCTGAGCGGATACTCAATGGCAAGAAGTTGAATGCGCTGCATGAAGCGAGGCGCATTTGGAGGGACCGACAAATGACGGCACGAGTCCGAATGTGCGCGGCGCTGGGACTGCTCCTCTTCGCAATCGGACAGGCGGGGTTCCGGTCTAAGGCACAAGTAGCGCCGATTGTAATCAAGGTGGATGCGGCGGCGAGCCGACACAAGATCGACCCGCGGATCTATGGCCTCGCCTATGCCACTCCTGCCCAGCTTAGAGACCTTCGCGCTCCTACCAATCGGATGGGCGGCAACAACACCAGCCGCTATAACTGGAAACTGAACGCCGACAACCGGGCGAACGACTGGTACTTTGAGAGCATAGCGGACGCGAGCGCGACGCCGGGAGAGCGTGGAGACACCTTCATTGCGAACGCCCACTCGGGCGGGGCCGAGCCGATGGTAACGATCCCGATGCTGGACTGGATTGCGAAGGTGGGGCCGAAGCGGGGAAAGCTCGCGGGATTTGCCGTATCGAAGTATGGACCGCAGCAGAAGACAGACCCGTATCTGCCGGACGCGGGTAATGGACTAAAGCCGGACGGAATGCAGATCGACGGGAACGACCCCGGGGAAGCCAACGTTCGCAACAGCGTTGCGTTTCAGAGGGAGTGGGTACAGCACCTGGTGCAGCGAAACGGCACGGCGGCGAAAGGTGGACTGCGCTACTTCCTCCTTGACAACGAACCCGGTATCTGGCACGGAACGCACCGCGATGTGCAGCCCGAGGGGATCAAGGCCGAGGCGCTTCGGGACCGTATCCTCCAATATTCGGCCGCGATCAAATCCGTAGATCCCGGCGCGCTGGTCGTCGCGCCGGAAGAGTGGGGCTGGACGGGCTATATCTATAGCCCTTACGATCACTGGTATGGCGGCAAGCATGGCTGGACGAACCTGCCGGAGCATGCCGGAGTACAGGGTGGCCGCGATTTTATGCCGTGGCTGCTGGACCAGTTCCGGCGAGACAATGCGAAGTCCGGCAAACGACTTGTTGATGTCTTCACGGCTCACATCTATCCGCAGGGCGGCGAGTTCGGGAACGACGCTTCTCCCGAAATGCAGGACCGCCGCAATCGCTCCACGCGTGCGCTCTGGGACCCTGACTACGTGGACGAGAGCTGGATCAAGGAGAAAATTCGCCTGATACCGCGCTTGAAGGATTGGGTAGGGACGAACTATCCCGGCACTGCCATCGGCATCACGGAGTACAACTGGGGCGCGGAAGGACATATCAACGGCGCTACGGCTCAGGCGGACGTGTTGGGGATATTCGGCAGGGAGGGCCTCGATCTCGCGAACCGCTGGACCACACCCGCGACGGGGTCGCCTGCGTACAACGCAATGAAGCTGTACCGCAATTACGACGACAAGGGCTCCGCATTCGGCGACACCAGCATTCGCGCAGACGCTCCGACCCCGGATAAGCTCTCCGTATTTGCAGCGATTCGTCAATCGGATGGAGCGCTTACGGTGATGGTTGTCTGCAAGGATAGATCAGGTCCCGCGACGGTGAGCATTGATATTGCCAATTTCACGCCGAACGGCGCCGCGCAAACCTGGCAGCTTACCACCGCCAACAAAATCCTGCGACTGGCGGAAACTCCGGTTACGGCGAAGCGAGTCCGGGCAACCGTCCCCACTCAGAGCATCACGCTTTTCATAGTCCCGGCAAACCGCTCCGCGATCGTGCAATAGGTTTCAATCAGGAACACGCTATTACTGGTTCGCTCGTCGAGGTGTATAATACGATTGAGCGTATTCAGGATTAGGTACTGCTTCCAATTCCGTAAGAGATACCCTCGACTGAATGGAAGCCTGATTCGACGTCGTTAACATTCGTAGGGTGCGGATAGAGGAGTGCCACAGAAATGCCGTCGCCATTCCCAGGAATGGATCCGTTTATCGAGGGCCATTTATGGCACGATTTCCATGGCTCGATGATATTCGCGATCCGCGACTTGCTGGTACCCTCCATTCGACCCCGTTATTACGTTCGAACCGAGGAGCGAATCTACCTGAACCACGAATCGGAGGATGGCCGTTCACGACATATCCGCCCGGATTTACT
>JAYTEU010000500.1:0-4780 GCA_043734985.1 Chthonomonadaceae bacterium | reverse complement strand
AACGGTCCCAACTATTCGAACTACGACAATCCGGAGTACAACAGACTGTTCGACCAGATGCGAGTCATGGACGATGGACCGGCGCGCCAGGAGATCATCCGCAAGATGCGCGCGATCGTCGAGGAGGATTGTCCCTGGATACCGACGCTGCATAGCGAGACGTTTGCGCTCACGCAGCCGTGGCTCAAGAATTTCCGGCCCCATCCCGTCTCCCTGGACGGCATGAAGTACTGGCGCGTGGACGGGCCTTTGCGCGCCCGACTCCAGGCGGAGTGGAACCGTCCGAACTACTGGCCGATCCTCGCCATCGTCGCCCTGGCTGTCATTGCTATCGTTCCGGCTGCGGGCGTGGTGCGGGCGCGCACCAATCGGCGCGTTCGGCGCAGCCAGGAGGAAACTCGACCATGATCCGCTATTTGATTCGCCGGGTTCTCTACGCGATTCCGATCCTCGTGGGAGTGTCGCTGCTTACGTTCGTGCTATTCTATTTCAGCTCGACGCCGGAGCAGATCGCGCGCCGCAACCTCTCCGCCAAAAACCCGACCCACGAGCAGATCATAGAGTGGGAGAAGCAGCACGGTTACGATAAGCCGGTTCAGGAGCAGTTCGGAAAGCACATGAAAGAGCTGCTGCTGTTCCAGTTCGGAAAATCCGACAGCCTGGGCGGCGAGGACATTAAGACCCGGATTGCCGTTGGCGCGCCGGTATCGTTCCTGATCGCCTCGATGATCTTCTTCTCCGGGTTGATCGCCGCGATCTGCTTTGCGCTGGCTGTCGCCTATTTCCGGGGGACCTACATCGACTACGCGGGTACCTTCGTCTGCGTGCTGCTGATGAGCGTGGTCTATATCGTGTACATCATCGCGGGCCAGTTTCTGCTCGGCAAGGTTCTAAAGTACTTCCCGCTTGCGGGGTATCGCGGCGGCTGGGATGCATTCCGGTTCGCCATGCTGCCGACAATAGTGGGAGTAATAAGCGGCCTGGGCGCCAGCGTTCGTCTCTACCGCACTTTCCTCCTCGACGAGATGAACCAGGACTACATCCGGACGGCGCGCGCCAAGGGCGTCAACGAGCAGCGCGTGCTGTTCCTGCATGTCCTTAAGAACGCCGCGATTCCGATCCTTACAAACGTTGTGCAGGTGATTCCCGGGCTGTTCCTCGGAAGCCTGCTCCTGGAGTCGTTCTTCAGCATCCCCGGCCTAGGGGGCTGGACCGTGGACGCAGTCACCAATAAGGATTTCGCGGTAGTGCGGGCCATGGTGTTTCTCGGAACGCTGGTGACCATCGTCGGCTACATTCTCACCGATATCAGCTATGCGCTGGTCGATCCTCGCGTGCGGCTGGAATAGGAACGGAAGCAATAACCGCCATGAATAGAATCTGGGCTGCTATTGGTCCGCCTCTGGCCAGGTTTTGGGATGCGTTCGGAACGCCGTTAAGCAACGTTCTGCCGTTTCTGATACTCGCCTTGGTGGTCTATGTAATCGTTCGTGCAGGCCGTCAGCCGCTCTGGGCCGAGGCGTATCGCCGCCTGCGCGGCAACGTGATCGCGATGGCCTCACTCCTCATCATCGTCGGATTTGCGGGCGTCGCACTCCTCGATAGCGTGAGCTGGCAGGACAACCGCACTTCCCGGCCGCAGACGGTCTTGGACCGCCTCTTTAAGAACGTAAAGCAAGAACGCACCTACTCCGCGCCGGGCGCGTCGATGACATTCGGCGAGCCGCATCCGCAGTCGCTGAAGGGCCGTCATATACTCGGCACCGACGGCAACGGCCAGGACGTTCTCGTACAGACGCTTAAAGGATGCCGCACCGCGATGATCATCGGCGGTTTCACCTCGATTCTTGCAACGCCGGTCGCGCTCTTCTTCGGGATGATTGCGGGCTATTTCGGCAAGCGCGTGGACGACGCCGTACAGTACACCTACACGGTCGTGTCTTCGATTCCCGATATTCTGCTTCTTATCGCTCTGCTGCTTGTGTTCGGCCGAGGTCTGTTCATGATCTGCTTTGCGCTCGGCGTCACAAGCTGGGTATCGCTCTGCCGACTCATTCGCGGCGAGACGCTCAAGCATCGCGATCGGGAGTACGTTCGCGCGGCGCGCGCCCTCGGCGTCGGTCCGTTTCGAATCATGCAGAGGCACATTCTGCCCAATCTGCTGCCGACCGTCATCATTTCCGTCACGCTGAACTTCAGCACTCTGGTGCTCTCCGAGACGATCCTCTCCTACCTTGGGATAGGCGTCGAGGCGGGAGTGGGAAGCTGGGGCTATATGATAGACGCTGCGCGCATGGAGCTGGCGCGAGACCCGATCATCTGGTGGAACCTTGCGGGCGCGACCTCGGCGCTGTTCCTCCTGGTGCTCGCATTCAACATTTTCGGCGACGCCCTCCGCGACGCCATTGATCCGCGCCTGAGAACATGAGAGGCAATCGGCAGTAGGCAGTAGGCAGTAGGGAAATGCATTCCCCGATTGCCGACTGCCTACTGCCGATTGCCCAACACCCGGAGACCCATTTTGGCAGCACCGCTTCTTCAAGTCGATAACCTGCGTACGTTCTTTCATACTCCTCGCGGCGTGTCTCGCGCGGTCGACGGCGTCAGCTTCGACCTGAATGCCGGCGAAACGCTTGCGATCGTCGGGGAGTCCGGCTGTGGCAAGTCCATGACGGCGCTCTCGATCTTGCAGCTTGTGCCGGAGCCTGCCGGTTACATCGAAGGGGGACGCATCCTCTTCGAGGGCAAGGATCTGCTGGACCTTACCTGGGATCAGATGCGCGAGGTGCGCGGTAAAGACATCGCGATGATCTTCCAGGAGCCGATGACCAGCCTCAACGCCGTCTTTACGATAGGCTGGCAGATTAAGGAGACCGTGGAGCTTCATGGCACGGCACGCGGCGAGGCGGCGACAATGCGGGCTATAGAGCTGCTCGGCAAGGTGGGGCTTTCCAACCCGGAAGCGGCCATGCGTCAGTACCCGCACGAGCTTTCCGGAGGTATGCGCCAGCGCGCCATGATCGCCATGGCCCTGGCCAATAACCCGAAGCTGCTGATTGCGGACGAACCCACCACCGCGCTGGACGTGACCATTCAGGCGCAGATACTGGAGCTTATGCGCGAGCTTCAGAAAGAGTTCGGCATGGCGATCCTGCTGATCACCCACGATCTCGGCATCGTCGCGAGGATGGCGAACAACGTCGCGGTGATGTATGCGGGCCAGGTCGTTGAGAATGCTCCAACGCAGGAGCTGTTTCGCGAGCCGAAGCATCCCTACACGCGAGGCCTGTTCGCGAGCCTGCCGACCCGGGCGCGCCGTGGCCACGATCTGGAGACCCTGGAAGGCGTGGTGCCGCAGCCGACTAACTGGCCGGAGGCGTGCCGCTTCGAGCCGCGCTGCGAATGTCGCTGGAAGACCTGCGCCACGGTTCCGCCGAGATACGCCGCACTTACGACCCCCAATCCGGTCCGCTGCCATCTGTACGATCCCGAAATCCCCGACCGCCCGGCGGTAAGCGCGAAAGAAGCGCGGAAGGCAGTGGCGAAATGACGACACCGACAGCCACCCCCCCAACCACGGACGCGCTCGTTGTGGTCCGCAACCTGAAGAAATACTTTCCGGTGCGCGGCCGCCTGCCCTGGCAGCACGACTTTAAGAAAGCCGTCGACGACGTGAGCTTTGACGTGCGGCGCGGCGAAACGCTGGCCCTGGTGGGCGAGAGCGGGTCCGGCAAGACGACGGTCGGGATGATGCTGCTCGACCTCCTGGCTCCGACTGGCGGCGACATTATCTACGACGGCCGCCCATTCGCCGCGCGCGCCGGACGCGACAGGCTTGCGCTTCGCAGGCATATGCAGGTGGTGTTTCAGGACCCGTATGCGTCTCTAAATGCGCGCATGAACGTGCGGGAGATCCTGACGGAGGGCATGATCGTCCATAGGATCGGTGGAAGCCCGGCGGAACGGAGCGAGCGCGCCGCCCAGCATCTGCTTTCGGTGGGGCTCGGCGCGGAGGCGCTCGATCGTTACCCGCACGAGTTCAGCGGTGGTCAGCGGCAGCGGATCGCCATCGCCCGCGCGCTCTCGGTCGATCCGAGCTTCATCGTTCTCGACGAGCCGACGAGCGCCCTCGATGTCTCCGTGCAGAGTCAGGTGCTGAACCTGCTCCGAAAGCTGCAGCGCGAGCGCGGCCTCACCTATCTGTTTATTACGCACAACCTCGACGTGGTCAGCTACCTCGCGGACGAAGTGGCCGTCATGGAGAAGGGCGTCATCGTCGAGCGCGGCACTGCGGACCAGATCTTCGACAGCCCTCGCCAGGAGTACACGCGCCGCCTCCTGGCCGCCATCCCCTCGCTCGATCCCGCCATGCAGGCGCTCCTGGCGCAGAGCGGCGCGTGAAAGGGACATGGCGTGTAGCTCGTGATCCTTGGCTTGTACCCCATGGCTGGCGGATGCTTTTCACAAACCACGAGCCACGAGCCACGAGCCATTTATTATGAGCCTTCCGGACCGTGTGCTCCGGACCGCAGAGCAGCACAAGCTGTTCGCCGCCGGGCAGTCTGTGGTCGTCGCGGTCTCCGGCGGGCCGGACTCGGTTGCGCTCCTGCACTGCCTTCACGCCTTGCGCGAGACGTGGCCCATCACCCTGACGGCCGCACACGTCGACCACGGCTTTCGAGGCGCGGAGTCCGCCGCGGACGCCGACTACGTGCGCGCGCTCTGTGACCGGCTCGAAATAGCGTGCCGCGCCACCTATGAGAATGTGCCGGAGCAGAAG
>JAYTEU010000499.1:0-6598 GCA_043734985.1 Chthonomonadaceae bacterium | reverse complement strand
CCGCAGTCCGGCAACCCGAGACCACGCGTGTTCCGCGTTCCGCAGGACCATGCGTTGGTCAACCGACTGGGATTTAACAGCGAGGGCGCAACCGTCGTGGCGAACAGGCTTGCTCTTCTTCGTCGTGGCCGTCGCTTGCCGATCCCGCTGGGCATAAATATTGGTAAGACAAAACTCGTAACCGGCGATGAGGCGACTCTAGAGGACTACAGAACGAGTTACCGAAGACTGGCGCCGCTCGCCGACTATATGGTGGTTAATGTTTCGTCGCCCAATACGCCTGGCTTGCGGGAGTGGCAGGAAAAGGCGAAATTGACCGCGCTGCTTGGAATGCTAATGGCGGAAGAGATTGAAGGTGTCGAGCGGCCTCCTCTTTTTCTAAAGATCTCGCCGGACATGGCCGACAGCGATCTGGACGACGTGCTCGAAGTCGCGCTCGAAGTAGGGATTGCCGGGGTTATCGCGACCAATACAACGATAGACCGGACCGGCGATGCGGCGCGCGTGGAGGGGGCCGGTGGAATGAGCGGCCGGCCGCTACGCCACCGCGCGAATGAGGTTCTGCGTTACCTCTATCGCCAGACAAAGGGCGCCCTGCCATTGATTGGCGTAGGTGGGATTTTCACGGCGGAAGATGCCTACGAGCGGATTCAGTCCGGAGCATCACTCGTTCAGCTATATACCGCGCTGATCTATGAAGGCCCATTCCTTCCACGAGCGTTGAACGAAGGACTGCTCAAGTTGATGGACCGCGACGGGGTCAAAAGCGTGGCGGAATTAGTAGGAATAGGTGCTCGATGAGTGAACGCGTCACCTGGAACCGGCAAAGTATCGGTAAAAGACAATGACCGGCACTTTCGCCAATGGCGGTGAGAACGCCGCGCGCCGAATGGATGCAGGCGATCCACTTTCGAGGTTTCGCTCCTGCTTCCACATACCTCATTGCACCGTTTATATGGACGGCAATTCGCTGGGCTTGCTGTCCAACTTCGCGCGCGACTCAATACTTCGCGTGCTGGGCGAGTGGCAGTCGCTCGCCGTTGAGGGATGGCTGGATGCCGAACCGCCATGGTTCACGCTGGCTGAAGCCGTTGCAGCGGATACGGCCCAGCTCGTGGGAGCCGCGCCGGAAGAAATCGCGATTGCGAACTCCACCACGGTCAACCTCCATCAAATTCTGGCCACTCTCTTCGAGCCGAACGATCGGCGCAGCGTGATTCTCGCCGACTGCCTCAACTTTCCGTCGGACCTCTATGCGATCCGAAGTCACCTGCGCCTGCGCGGTCTGGACCCAGAGCGCAGCCTTCGCCTCGTCGCCAGCCGAGACGGTCTGGCGCTGGACGAGGACGATATCGCCGCCGCGATGACCGCAGACGTGGCGATTGCAGTGCTGCCGTCAGTGCTATACGCGAGTGGCCAGCTTCTTGATATGAAGCGCCTCGCGGCCGAAGCCCGCCGGAGATCCATCGTCATCGGTTTCGACTGCTCGCACTCCATCGGGGCCATACCGCACGCCCTGGACGACTGGGGAGTGGACTTCGCATTCTGGTGCAGCTATAAATACCTGAACAGCGGCCCGGGCGCTATCGGCGGGCTATACCTGAACCGACGGCATTTCGGCAGAGCGCCAGGGCTCGCAGGCTGGTTCGGATGCCGAAAATCCACGCAGTTCGATATGAATCCTCAGTTCGATCCCGCGCCGGATGCATCCGCCCTTCAAATCGGAACGCCTAACATTCTAAGCGTGGCCGCGCTGCAGGGCTCGCTCAAGATAGTTCACGAGGCAGGCATAGATCAAATTCGGCGAAAGTCGCTGGACCTCACCTCGTTTTTGATGGAGCTCGCAGACGCGGAACTAGCGGCTTTGGGGGTTAAAGTCGTCAACCCGCGCGAGGACGTCCATCGTGGCGGGCATGTGGCGCTCTCCCACCCGGAAGCGACGCGACTGTGCAAAGCCCTAAAGGCAAGACGGATCGTTCCCGATTTCAGGCCGCCTGAAATCGTCCGCCTGGCGCCTGTGGCGCTCTACAACACTTTCCATGACTGCTATGCCGCGGTAATGGCGATCAAGGCGATACTGGAAACCGGCGAGCACCTGCGCTATGAGGCAGGCAGGGGAGTGGTTGCTTAATCGACCGCGACTTTCTGAATCGCGGATTATACGGATCACACCGATTTCACGGATTTGACGCCACCCAGCGATCCTAGTTTGTGGAACTCGATCGAATTCGATACCCGACTTCTCAGGAATTGCAGTGCCAATGGTAGCACAATCCGTGTAAGTCGTTAACCCGCGCCAATCCGTGATTCTGACAACTCAATAAAGTGAGCCCTCCAAATGAAGATCTACGATATTTCCCGCCCCCTGAACGATTCAGCGCCGGTTTGGCCCGGCGACGAACCTTATCGGTTTTCCCGCAAACTTAGCATCGCGGATGGCGCGTCGGTCAATCTCGGCAGTATCTCGCTGAGCGTCCACGCCGGCAGTCACGCTGATGCCCCGGTGCATTTTCTTGACGGCGGGGCGGGAATCGACGCGATGGGTTTGAGCGTGTATATTGGCCCGGCTGCCGTTATCGACGTTAGCGGCCATGCGACGATCACGGTGGAAATTATTGAGAGCGTGGATTTTGGCGATTCAGCGCGATTACTCTTGAGAACCGGCGGGTGGCCCGAGGCGAACGAGTTTCCATCCGAGTTCCCGGTAATCGCGCACGACGTTCCGGCATACCTGTGGAGCCGTGGTATTGTGCTGCTAGGGCTGGACGTGCCCTCCGTCGACCTATTCGATAGTAAGGACCTTCCCAACCATCACGCCCTGTATCGCCACGGCATCCATATACTTGAGGCGCTGCAGCTTCAGGAGGTGCCGCCTGGCCCCTACGAGCTGATAGCGCTGCCGCTCAGACTGGAAGGCGCGGATGGATCCCCGGTTCGGGCTATCCTTCGTACGATGGAATAGGGCTGGTAGTGATCCGTCATTGCAGTTCGATGGCCAAGGACTGATCGGGTTGCAGGGCGATTTGGAGGCGCAGCGTCGTTCCGCT
Organism: Chthonomonadaceae bacterium; assembly: GCA_043734985.1. Classification (GTDB taxonomy): domain Bacteria; phylum Armatimonadota; class Chthonomonadetes; order Chthonomonadales; family Chthonomonadaceae; genus DATGJU01. The sequence goes on along the minus strand of JAYTEU010000499.1, from coordinate 3,551 downwards.
AATCTGTGAGGGTATACCAATCTTCGTTTTCATATCGACGGCGTGTATACCGGAAGGTGGGATACGGAGCGCGCCAAGGTCTATTGACACTGTCGTGTTCGCAGGCGCCGAAGAGTCATTGAGTAGTGTAAACTGGCGCGGCCCATACCGTTCCACGTAGACTTTGGGCTCGTTGACTGTCGCGAAGGTGATCGGCTCCCAGCCGGCGGCGGAGAGTTTCTTAACGATCGGTATATAGGTCTTGAAGAGGGGACGGTCCCGGTTGTAGAGCTTAGGCGTGTCCCAATAGGGGTTGGTGGCGGCGTCGGCGCTGAACATGCTGGGGTAGATACCGTAGAATAGGCATCGTTGGAAGTACTTCTCTACGAGTTCCGGCGTGAATCGATCGAAGTTTGTATTCTGAAGCAACAGATAGGGTTTCTGATAGCTGAGCGTGCGTCGCATGCTCAGCGTTTCGTCGGATTCGGGCTGCCAGCCGCCTGCGCTATCGAGCCAGTTTACCTCAATACCCATGACGTCCAAAAGCGGGGCGAAAATCGAAAACCGGATGGGCACGGAGTTTGCCATCAATAGCTTGCCGCGGTTGTGCAAGTCGTCGCGAAGATATCGGGTGAAGGTGTGTGTAGAATACCATTGTGGCACGACGGGAACCCGCGAATCCGTCTCAAAGGTGATTGGGTAGGGACACGCCTGAAGGCTTGACGGTCGGTAATCAAGGACATCGCTCCAGCCTTCGAGCGAGTCGAGATACTCGCCGTCCAGCGTGCCGTTCGTCCGAGAGGTTTCCGGTCCGTAGCGCTTGATGGCGTCGGCAACCGAGTAGGCGACGGAGGAGCGTGTGGGCGTATCCGGACCGGATGGCAGCTCAGGGTTCGGATTGAGCAGAAAGACCGCTCCGTTCGCCCAGGGCTCGTTCCGGAACTCCAGGTTGAATCTTCCGGAGGAGTCCTGCGTGCCGCTGTTCAAAAGGGCCCGCGCCATTTCACGCTGCTCCTTTTTCTTGGGGTCGGTGCTGGCAGCAAGCTGGCTGACTAGCCCAAGCGCCGCCTCGTACGTGCGAGGCATTTCCGGTGGCATAGGCATCCACCAGCTCATCGGCTCCGTATAGCGGAAGCTGAGTATGCCTGCGCGGTCATCGGCGGCAACACTGGTGTCGCCCTCATGGTATGCGATTCCGAAGTCGGATGCGTTCGTCACGGTCTCCGGTTTGGTGAACGGCATCCATATTCCTTCGGCTTTTGCCTTCCTGTCGAAGTTCGGCGAGTTCAGCCGATAAAATCGCTGGGCCGCCGCGCGAAACCCCCAGCCTGCATCTGCGCCCTGGTGGAAAAGGCGGCACCGGAACCGCGCGTTGTGCGATGGCCACGCCGCCGTCTTGCCGGTCAGCGCGAAATCCCAGGCAATGACGAACTGGTGCGTCGGGCCGTTGTAGAAGATTCTATAGACGCTTGGCCAATCCATCTGGCTGGCGATACCCACGCCATGCGCCGAATTGCCGATCATGCCGAGCGGGTAGAGCGAAAGCCCTCCCGTCGCGCCAACGTTGACGCGGACCAGATTTGAATTCTCTCGGTGGGCGTCGATCGTGCTGGACCGCCGGATATCCTGGCCCCAAAGCCAGCCCTCCGCGCCGACAGGCAGCGCCAGATACACCGTGACCGCTCTGTCGGTACTGGTCGTATCCGTTAGCTCGCCATCCACCGCCAAGGCGTCGCCGTCCGGCACGATCTTAGCATAAAAGCGGATGCCCATGCCTGGCGGCGAGCTGAAGAAATTCGCGCCCGTTCCGTGGTATGCCGACGTCGCTCCTGCCACAGCAGCCGGCTGCGCATCGCGCGCGACATCGCGCAGAAAGAATCCGCCCGCAGTCGGCCCGCTCACATCCTGGCTTCCGGCTCGCACTTTCCGAATGGCTCCCTGCGAATCCAACGTGACGGAGAGCCCGTCCTTCGCCGTAACGGTCACAGGCTTGCCCGTCGCCGTCGCACCACGGGCCGGAAGCTGAAGCAACTGGCTGTCGAACAGTCCGTCGCCTTCGATCGCGTGCGCGCTGAAATCGTCGAACCAGGCCGTGCCGGAGTGGTTTCGGAACAGCGCATTCACGGTCATCGCCTTGATGGGCTTGGCTGGGAAGATCAAAACGCGGCGACGCTCCCAAACGTGCGTGCCTGGTCGAAACGGCGAGGACTGGCCCCAAAGTGTCGTTCCGTCGGTATAGACGAGGTCGATATAAAGTGCATAGTCGGGGTTGAGAGTGCCGCTGACCGCGTCTGCTTTACTCCAGCCGGTGACGAGGATGGGGGTTGGGCGAAGCTGATTCAGTTCCACGAAGCACGACGCCCCGCGCCTAGCTGTCGGACGCAGGTTGTCGCAGCGAATGGCCTGGTCCCCGCCATGACGGGTATTGCGGTCTATATCGTATCCCGCATCCACCGCCTCCCACCGCGGCACGCCTGCGCCCTGCCCGTTGGGGCCGCTTCCGCCCTCGAAGGCTCCGTTGCGCAGAATCTCCGCGATACCAGGCTGTGCAACGACCGAATTGGACGAACATACGAGGGCGAATAGAGCGAGCACAATAGGAGAAAGAAACGGGGGCAGTTCGGTGGTTCGTATCATTTGGTCACCATGAGCCTATATGACCGCTGAAATGCGATCCGCGAGAATATCGGTGAGCTGCGATGCCCGTCCCAGATACGGACCCATTCGGAACTCAATGCCGGGATGCTGCCTCTGTGCTGTTTCGAGCAGGGTTGGCAGGTCGTCAGCGACATGCGTCCCGGTGTGAAGAAAATAGGGCACGGCAACGATAGAGGTGGAGCCCGCGGCCACGCAGGTATCAATCGCCTCTGGAATGTTCGGATCGTTGCATTCCATAAAGCCGACTTCGACGATCGGAAAGGCTTTGCGTTGACGAATGAGTTCCACGACCCGGAACATTTCGGAGTTAGCGATCGGCTTTGGACTGCCGTGGACCATGATCAGCAGCGCTGTTGCCCCTTCAAACTTTTGAGAAATAGGGCTCATTTCGCCTCTCGATTGACGGCCGGAGGGCCGGGCTGCTTGGGGCATTGGGGAGTGGCGAACAGGGGGCACCGTGAGTCCGGACGGCAGTATCGGGCGGCTACCTTCAGATCGTCGCGCCAGTGTTCCGTCCCTCCAGCGCAATGTGCCGAGGCGATTAGCGCGTCGGCCAGCCGCTCGTCAAATCCGATCGGCTCGGCCACGACGAAGGCGACATCCGGAAACGCCAGCCGCGCGGCCTCGACGCAGCGGGGCAGGTCCACCTTAACGAAATACCCGGGCACGAGGAAGTAGGGCGTTACCACAATTCTAGTGGCTCCTTTTGCCACGCACCTTTCAACAGTCTCCGCAAACGGCGGATCGCAGTAGTTCAGGTAACCGATCTCTACGATTGGAGCGAGGCATCGCTCACGCAAGCGCGCCGCTTGCACGTTCAGCGCCAGCCCGGACCCGCAGAGCAGAGAACCATGTGAGAATAGAATGATTGCGTCCAAATAGCGGCCGTCCGCGCCCTTTATCGCGCCAATAAC
>JAYTEU010000498.1:0-5127 GCA_043734985.1 Chthonomonadaceae bacterium | reverse complement strand
ATCTCCATTAGGCCAGAGTAGAGCGTGGTCGTCTTTCCCGAACCGGTCGGTCCGGTAACGAGCAGGATGCCGTGCGGCTGGTGGATCGCCGCCCTTACCTTGGTGAGCAGTTTTCCATCCATTCCGAGGACGTCCAGCCTCCCGCTGGTCATCCGTTTGTCGAGTACGCGCATTACGACGCTCTCGCCATGCACGAGCTTCAGCACGTTTACGCGAAGGTCATAAGATCCCCCGCGACTGTCGTTTACCGAGATACGCCCGTCCTGCGGCTTGCGGCGTTCGGAGATGTCGCACTGGGCCATGATCTTGATGCGCGAAATGACGGCCGGAAGATGGGTCTGGGCGAACGTCATCTGCTCGTACATGATTCCATCCTGCCGGAATCGTACGCGAATTTGGTTTTCTTCCGGCTCGATGTGAATGTCACTGGCCTTGGAGGCTATGGCGGATTCGATGATGCCGTTGACGAGGCGCACGATCGGAGCCTGATCGGCCATGTGCTCCAGCTCGTTCGCGGAAAGTCCCTCCTCGCTCGTGGCCTCCGGCTCGATTTCGGCAAGAGCGGCCTGCCCTTTTTGCTGGACGTCGTATACACGGTTGATGGCGTCGAGAACGTCGGTTTTGAAGGCAAAGAAGGGCACGATTCGCCGCTTTAGGCGATCGCGCAGTCCGTCGACGACGGCGAGGTTCTGGGGATTGACCATCGCCACCTGGATCGCCTGATCCCACTCCGCGAACGGAATTACGAGGTGCTGGCGCGCGAACTGTTCCGAAACTCCGCGTGCAAGTGCGCCGTTGATAGGAAAGCTGGATAGCTCGACGTAGGGAAACGTCGTCAGCTCTTCCATATAGGAGCCGAGCATGGTGGGAGAGACAATACCTTCCGCTACCAGCGCTTCGCCAAGGAAGCCGCCTTGCAGCTTCTGGCGTTCCAGGCTCGCCTGGAGCTGATCCTCGGTGATTATTCCCTTGGCCAGCAGAAACTCGCCCAGTCGGGCCTTGCGCTTCGCTCCTGTAAATTGGTTCACGATCGATCTCCCTTGTTGCCTATCCTCGCGCAACACTATGTCATTCCACGGAACAATTACCAGTAAAGCCCGTCAAATTGCTGGTTTTTGTTTGTCACGAAAGAGGACTCCTATGCCCGTCAGAGCATTTCTATACGACTCGATCGATGAGGACAGAGTAGTCGAACTAACTACGGAATGCATCTCTGGGCTGACGGAGCAACATCTCATGTGGATCGACCTCAGCGATTACGAAGAGGCCGAGATGCACCTCGTCGCCGAGGTGCTCAGTCTTGCCCCGGAAGCGGTTCGCAACCTGAAACATCAGCTCCGACGGCCCCGGCTTGATATTTACGGCGACTACTTCCACATCAATGTAACGGCCATTCGCGACGAGGATAGCGCATTCCATACCTGCGAACTGGACTTTATCGTCGGGCACAACTACGTGCTCACTGCACACCGTGATGCGGTAATGTTCCTGCAAAACTTCAGCGACCAGGTAAAAGGCGATTCCCAGGTAGGCAAGCTGGAGACTGCCGCCCTGTTATCGGCGCTTCTGGACTGGTTCCTGACCGACTATTTCCGAGCGATCGAGCGCTTCGAGGGGGATGTGGATACGCTGGAAGCGATGGCGCTCCGGTTTCGGTCCGACAGGGACATGCTCACGCAGCTCGTTTCGCAGCGGCGGCGGGCGTCGCAGATCCGCCGGGCTCTCGGGCCGCACCGCGAGGTGTTCGCGGCGCTTGCCAGGGCAGACATCCACACGCTGGCTGCCTCCAGCAACGCCTCGGCATTTCGAACTCTCAACGATCGATTGGAGCGCGCGCTGGAGTCCGTCGATACCGCACGCGATCTGATCATCGGCACCTTCGACATTTTCGCCACTCAAACTACGCAGCGAACCAACCATACGATCAAACTCCTAACGCTTGTATCGGTGGTGCTTATGCCCGCAAGTGTCATTACAGGCTTGATGGGCATGAATTTCCACACGCGGCTCTATGAAAGCGGCGAGCGAGGATTCTGGACCGTCGTCGGCTGCATTATCGCGATTTCAGCGACCACGCTGTTGGTGGCCCACAAGAACAAGTGGATATAGCGGGTTTTGTCCGGCCCTTGGCTTGACACGGTCGCGCGCGCCGTGGGACAATGAACGCCAGGAGGAGCCGATGCTGGACATACGCCTGTTTCGAGAGCAGCCTGATTTGGTGAGAGCGGGCCTGGAAAAGGCTCGCGCGAATGCTGCCGTTGTAGATGAAGTTCGGGAACTGGACGAGAGGGTTCGAGCGCTAAAGACGGAGTCCGAGGCCAAGAAGGCGGAGCTGAACACCGCGAACAAATCGATGGGCAAGATCAGCGCGGAGGAGCGCGAGTCCAAACGCGCGGAGCTTCGCGCCGTCGGTGATTCGATCCGGGAGCTGGACGCGGCGCGCACCGAGCAGGAGAACCGCCTCAATAAGCTGCTGCTGGAAATCCCAAACCTACCCGATGAGAAAATGCCCGCCGGAGCCGATGAGTCGGACAATATCATCGTTCGCACGGAGGGGCAGCCCACTCAATTCGATTTCAAGCCCAAACCGCACTGGGAGCTAGGCGAAACGCTCGGCATCCTCGACATCGAGCGGGGGGTTAAGATCAGCGGCTCGCGGTTCTACGTTCTCAAAGGGGCGGGCGCGGCGCTTCAACGGGCGCTTATCGCCTATATGCTCGATCTGCACGTGCGGAAGCACGGCTACACGGAGATCTACCCGCCGTTCGTCGTGAAGCAGGAGTGTCTCGTCGGAACCGGCCAGCTTCCAAAGTTCGAAGACAACCTTTACCACGATGTGGAGGACGATTTCTGGCTGGTGCCCACCGCCGAGGTGCCCGTGACCAACCTCCATCGCGACGAGATCCTTGCGCCCGGCGCGCTCCCCATCAACTACGTCGCCTACACGCCCTGCTTTCGCCGCGAAAAGATGTCGGCGGGCCGCGACGTGCGCGGAATCAAGCGAGGGCATCAGTTCGACAAGGTGGAGATGGTGAAGCTCTGCACGGCAGAGACCTCGGAAGCGGAGCTTGAAAGTCTGCTGGACAACGCGGAAGACGTATGCCGTGGCCTGAACCTGCCCTACCGGATAGTGCAGGTCTGTGCCGGTGACAAAGGCTTCTCGAATGTGATGCAGTACGACGTGGAAATGTACGCGCCCGCCAGCAAGGGCGACGAGGGCGAAGAGTGGCTGGAAGTCTCCTCCTGCTCGAACTTCCGAGACTACCAGGCGCGCCGGGCCAATCTCCGGTATCGGCCGGAGCACGGCGCAAAGCCGGAGTTCGTACACACCCTCAACGGTTCGGGCCTCGCGCTCCCCCGCACCATGATTGCCGTCCTGGAGAACTGCCAGAACGCCGACGGCAGCATAACAATTCCGGAGGCGCTGCGACCCTACATGGGCGGTCGTGAAACTATCGGGTGAGAGGAATGTAAGCTATGGGCTACGCGAATTATCCTTATGGCGATGTGAGCCGGCGTGGGAAAGAGATCTATGAGAGAGATATTAAGCCATGCGTCGAGGCGGCCAATCGCGGCGATTATCTAGTCATAGACATTGAATCCGGCAACTATGAAAGCGATTCAGAGCATCTTGCGGCAAGCCATCGTGCACATGCAAAACATCCGAACGGCGTCTTTTTTGCCATACGCATCGGCTACCCGGCGTTGGCCAAAGTCTTATTGCTAAATATATTTCAAGGAGAACGATCATTGATTCCTTTAATGGGTATTCCTTCACGATTTCGTTTAATTGTCATATGCTTGTTCGCTTCCATTGTAGCCACTGTTTCCAGCGTACCTGCGGCGGTTGCACAGACGCAACTACGCGCGCCGTGGGATATGGGTGATTGGTGGCAACCATCTACCTATCCGCCTGACCATTTTGGTACCGGCATGAAGCAAGCGGTAGATTTCAACAAAGTGACTTCTAGTAGTGTTTCGGGATACAACGGAAAATGGCGATACGCCGATGAGACTGCGGATGGCGGATCGAACGTTAGAGCCGCGCATGAGGGAATCGTACACGTTAAGCCGTGGGACGGCAAGTCGACGGGATATGGGAATTACATACTTCTTGAGAACATCGCCAATTCCGCTCACCAATCCCTATACGCACATCTCAGCGATTTTGCAGTTGCGAATAACACGCGCGTCTCCGCTGGAACAGTGATTGGGCATGTCGGTCATTCCGGCACAGGAGGCGACCACCTACATTTTGAATATCGGATCAATAACATCGCACAGCCGACAGCGAGCCTCGTATTCGATGGTCAGGCGTTAGTGATTAACTATGATGTAAAGGACACGGTACTTGGGCCAGAAAAGGAGCGGTATATTGGTGTCCCTGTCCAAGCTCGGAATATCGCCGCTTTACCTTATCCTCAAGTAGCCAATATTGCATCTCCGCAAGTCAGCGTAAACTATACTAAGGATAACGCTGGCAATGTTGTTCCTGATGGGCGACTCACTGTACTAATACTTGGAGCAGATACTGCAATATGGTATATCACCCAAACCGCGCCAAATTCCGGTTGGTCAAAGTGGCAAAGCATTGGTGGCAACCTTGGGGGGAATCCCATTTTGGGTCGTAATGCAGACGGTCGTCTTGAATTCTTCGTGACAGGTACAAACGGGCATGTGTACAGCAAATGGCAGACATCGCCGGGTGGTTCGTGGGCTGTTGCAGGTGGAAACGCAAACAATGGTTGGCAAGATTATGGTGCTCCCGGAGGTGGCGTGTTTGGTGACCCAGCAGTAGGCCGAAATGCTGATGGCCGCATCCAAATGTATGTTCGTGGACGTGACGGTGTTACGTACACAATATGGCAGCAATCACAAAATGGGAACTGGTCAGACTGGGCAAGTTTCGGCGGCTATATAGCAACAGACCCCGCCGTTGGCATACACTCTGACGGCCACCAGGAAATTTTCGCTATGGGAGGCGACAGGGCAATCTATAGTAAATATCAATCGCAATTGAACGGGTCGTGGGATGGTTGGGGCAATCACGGCGGCTATGTGGACGCCAAACCCGTTGTAAGTGAAAGCCGTGGAGGATTTCTTGATTTCTTTGTTAAGGGAACCGAT
>JAYTEU010000497.1:0-1882 GCA_043734985.1 Chthonomonadaceae bacterium | reverse complement strand
GTGCGCACCTCCGGCGGACAGAATCCGCGCGCCATCAACGACCAGGCGGACCCGCTCTCCTCCGGCGACGAGTCGAACCCCTTCTTCCATTGGTGGCCGAAGAAGGGCACTGCGGAGTGGGTGGAGTACACCTTCGAAAAGCCCGCATCCGTGACGGAGTGCGAGGTCTACTGGTTCGACGATACCGGCCGCGGCGAATGCAGAGTCCCGGCCTCCTGGCGCGTGCTGTACCGCGACGGAGATCAGTGGAAGCCGGTGGAGACTGCTGACGCATATGCCACCGGCCTGAACCGCTACAACAAGATCACCTTCAAGCCCGTGACGACGGGTGCCCTGCGCCTGGAGGTGACTCTCCAGCCGAACTGGTCGACCGGAATTCAGGAGTGGCGGGTGAAGTAACGCGTCTCAACTGTCGCTCTCAAACAACTCGGCCCAGGTCTCAACGTCGAGGGCGCGCTCGAATAACTCCTCCAGGCGCTGTCGCTTCTGTATCGCGTCGATTCGCGCCACCACCGTTTCGTCGGGCGGTCCGAGGCGCTTATGGCCCAGCCGCAGGAGCAGCGATTTTGCCTCGCTTATTTCCCCTCTGACTCGTTCCCGCCGATATAGCGGCGGCATCCTTTCTGCCATGGTGTCCCGATTCTCCATTTCCTTGTAGGCTGCCTCGAACCGGTTCTCCAGCGTTTCAGGAAGAGTCATGATCCAGTCGATGAACTGGAACAGCTCCTCGATTTGCGCCCGGTTCCAACGCCGATCAAACAGCATTCGCGCCAGCCGCAGCTTCCATTGCAACCGGCTTTCGGCGTCATCTCTGGTCTCCTGGGTCTTCAGGTGCGCAAGAACCGCAAGGCCGAAAGGGTTGGCCATCCCCTCCAATTCTTGCTGACGATCCCGGTAATCCAGCAGTTTGACCACAGAGTACTGGTGGCCGGTCGTGCTCGTTCCCATTCCATAGCCGAAGCGGTCCGGTCGCCAATGTGGATCACCGTCCGCGAGGATCGCCATGCCTATAACGGGTTGGCGATAGAGATCATACGCGCGCACGTTGTACAGAAACATCCGCTCAGGAAAGTTGGTGTCTTTCTGCGCCTGCAGCTCGATATGGACGATGAGCCATTTCTCCTCACCGTCCAGAAGCCAGACTTTAACCAGGAAGTCAGCAGTGGATCTGCGCCTACGGCCGAAGCCTTTTGCGATCCTGCGCAGCTCCTTATCCAGGAACTCGGGCTTGCGCCGCCAATCGATCTTCTCCGCCATCGCAGGTGCAAAGAATGTCAGAAACGCCTCGAACAGAGCCGGCACGATCTGCTTCCAGGGCTCGTCAAAGGTCTCTGTTGGCGTGGCGATCTTACGTCCGGGCAATAATCCCCCCTGTGGGCAGCGCTGGCTCGCGCGCTGCTTAAGTGTACCATGCAAGCTGTTACGCAGGAGCTAAGCGGACCGGCTCTCGAACGGTCCAGTTTCGTGGCCCCGTAAACGGGCGAATTCGGTCTTCCGGCAGACGCGGCTTGCGTATTAGAGCATTGATTACCTTCTTTCTTTGACAGTTTCGACATCAGGTCGAGAGAAGATAGTTCGCTCGGTGCCAATACTGCTGAAGCCGAACCACGCGAGCGCGCGGAAGTCACTTCTCAAGAGCGGCGGAAGGGGAGGGCGGATCCGGCGCGAACTCGACTGCGGGATATTTGTCCCTGGTCGCCAGGCGTACCCACGCGGAGTCGCCGTACACGCCGGCTTTGCGGTAATCGAAAGGCCTGAAGCCCAGTTTGAGCGCGGGCGAAGTCGGTTTCAGGCGGAAATCAAACCGATCGGGATCGACGAACTGAGGGTCAGCGACGATCGATCCACTGTCCTTGCCGGTCGCCTGCCACTCGGCGAGCGA
>JAYTEU010000496.1:0-5443 GCA_043734985.1 Chthonomonadaceae bacterium | reverse complement strand
GTGAAGCACCACACGGCAAGCCGTGTGGCTTCTCAACTTATAGTTGAGTAACAGTCCTTGCGGACAGCCCTGCTTCCGAGGGGCTACTACATCCCTGTTTGATCCAAACAGGCTGTAGATACTTGATGTTTTTGGGTTGCACTTTACCATAGTCTCCGTGCCGACCTTTGGAGACTATGTTGCAACTTCCATTGGCGTCTCGGTGATGGATTGATCCACAGTCCGGTTGCGTACATTTGTACGTCCGCCCTGTAACCGAGCTTTTCTTAACGTGACCGCATTTACAGCACGTTTTACTTGAATAGCTCTCGTCAATCATCTTCACGGAGATGCCATACGCTCTGGCCTTGTAGGTCAGGTACGAAATGAACTGTCCATGCGCCCATTGCGACATGCGATCATTGTGTTGCTTGGAGTTCTTGCCTTTCTCCGGGATACCGTGGATGTCGCCATAGTAGATCGTCGCTATTTTGTTATCATGGCAGAACTCCACGATCTGACGGCTGGCTTTATGAAGAGTGTCGCGCTGTTGACGTTCAAATTTTCTGCGATGTTGCTCCTGAGCCAGTTCCAACTTCTGCAGTCGTTTACTGGCCTGGCTCTTGGTACGGGAGCATAGTTGCTTGTTTCGAATTTTTTGGCCGATCTGTTTCCGGTTCTTGTTGCGTTTTTGTTTGATCGAACGCAGGTGTCTACCGGAAACAATCAGGGTATCTCCCGTATCCGTGGAGACGGAGGCGATATGAATTTCTCCGAGGTCCAAACCTGCCGAACGCTTGCCTTGTAGAAGAGGAGGATCAATCTCGCCGGTGTCGATGGTCATATGCAGATAGTAGATGCCATGCCGACACACCAGTTCGCCCATTTTGATAGGCTTGTCGGTATATTTTGCGGGAAGCGAGAGGGTGAGCGGGTCTTGCCCTCTGCCGTTGGAAACACGGAGCAGACCCTCTTTCCAGCGAAAGCACTCTTCCTTCCAGGTGACGGTGTAAGTCTCTTTTGGCTTGTAGGGCAATCGCCAGTCTGTTTTGCCAAAGGCTTCCATCTCTCTGGCGATATTGGACTGAGCCGAAGCGACATTGGCGATCAGTTTTTCGGCGATGGCTTGAACGGATTGTGAGTAGAGGGCGTAGCCTTTGAAGTGGCTTTTCAACTCCGCTTCTGTCAGCCATACTGCTTGCCGAGATTGGACATGGGCATCGAGCATATCGGAATAACAGCGCCCCGCTTCCAACTGAAGGCGGTGGCATTGTGATTGCCGACTTTTGTTTAACGAAAGCCTGGTAATCTGAACGTTGCAGCTACTTTTTGATTTTCGGTATCCCATGCTCCTATATTCTATAATAAGGCGTTCTATTCCTCCTTGTTATGATATATAATTGTAGAGTTGTAGACGGATTTTTGCTTGATCCCGAAAGTCTTCGGGACTGCGGACCTGTCCCGGAGACTTTCGGGAAATCCATTCACCCACACGGCAAGCCGAGTGGTTCTCTGGATTTGTTTTCTATAGATTCCAGATTTCGAGAGGCATGGGGGATCGCTGACATGGCGCGACTGCAAACTAAGTATATCTGCCAGGCGTGCGCGTACGAATCCCCGAAGTGGATGGGGCGCTGCCCGGAGTGCGACGCCTGGGACTCGCTCACCGAGGAGGTGACGCTGCGGGAGAAGGCCGGGGGCGCGGCTTCCGGAGCCAGGCAGGCTGCGGCGCGCACCGGTATCGTGCCGAGCGGCGCGGTCGCGCCTATTCCCATAACGCAGGTGGAGATGACGGACCACGAACGCCTCGTCACCGGGATTGGAGAGTTCGACCGGGTGCTCGGCGGCGGCATCGTGCCGGGCGGGCTGATGCTGGTCGGCGGCGATCCGGGCATCGGCAAGTCCACGCTGCTGACCCAGGTCGTGCATGCCGTGGGGCACAAGTTCGGCCCCGCGCTCTATGTCTCCGGCGAGGAGTCGGCGCAGCAGATCAAGCTGCGGAGCGCGCGCCTGAATGCCGACACGCCGAACTTCCTGGTGAGCGTCGAGACGGAGATCGGACTGATCCTGCACCACCTGGAGACGACGCGCCCGAAGCTGGCCGTGATCGACAGCATCCAGACGATGTCGGACTCCAGCCTCGAATCCGCGCCGGGCACGGTGAGCCAGGTGCGGACGTGCGCCAACCACCTAGCTCGATTTGCCAAGACGGTCGGCGTTCCGATCGTGCTGATCGGCCACGTCACCAAAGAGGGGAGCCTGGCAGGGCCGCGCGTGCTGGAGCACCTGGTGGATACCGTGCTCTACTTCGAGGGAGACCGCCACCACGCCTACCGGCTGCTGCGCGCGGCCAAGAATCGCTTCGGCTCGACCGACGAGCTTGGCATCTTCGAGATGCGCGAGACTGGGCTGGAGGGCGTCGACAATCCCTCGGCCGTCCTGCTTTCGGAGCGGACGCAGGGCGGCTCCGGCTCCGCGGTCGCGTCTACACTGGAGGGCTCGCGGGCTCTGCTGGTTGAGGTCCAGGCGCTCGTGGCGCGGTCCACGCTGGCCAGCCCGAGGCGGGCCGTAACGGGCATGGACCCCAGCCGCGTCAACATGATCCTCGCGGTGCTGGAGAAGCGTCTGGGCCTGCGGATCGGAGACCAGGACGTGTTTGTGAACGTGGCGGGCGGCATCCGCATTCTGGAGCCGGCGGCGGACCTGGCCACGGCGCTGGCGATCGCATCGAGCTTCCGCGAGCAGCCGATCCACCCGACGACCATCTGCCTCGGCGAGATCGGCCTGGCGGGCGAGGTGCGCGCCGTCTCGCAGATCGAAAAGCGGCTGCGCGAGGCGGCCCGGCAGGGCTTCACCCGCGCCATTATCTCCCGCCACAACGGCCGCAAGCTCGCCAAGATCGACGACCTGGAGGTCGTAGCGGCGGACAACGTGCTGGACGCCATGCGCCACGTGCTTACAGCGGTGGCGGGGTAGGAAGGCTTTCTGCGCGGGGCTAAAGTACCGGTCTACGTTTACAACACCCGCCTGCGCGGGTTGCAGATAGAGTCCGCGAAGGCGGACTTCGTAACCTTAGACCGGGGTTTCCCCGAAAGGGTCCGGGGTCTCTCGGACAACCCCGCGTCGATGCAAACTGGGAATTATACGTACATTCACATCCCAACAGGAACCCCGTGTACATACCGAGGTGACTGCCTTATATTCTGCTGAGCGTTTCCGTGCCGCTGAACCCCGGCTCGCCCGCATCGGAACCCGCGAACATCCGCGCCGCCGGATACTGACGCCCGCGGGAGATAAGGGCGACTCGTCCTACCCCTCGATCGCCGTCACGCCCGCCGGAAAGATCTACTGCGCGTGGCAGCAGCTCATGCCGGACGACTCCGTGCAGATCTACTTGTGCGGTTTGTCGGAATCCGTCTTCTTGGAGTCCGCGCCTGTTTTGGGTGCGACCGGTTTCGTGAGTTTGTCGTAATTGGGGTTGGCCTTCATCATCTCATTGTCAGACGGCATCATCGAGGGAGGTGGCGTCGGCTTGATCTGAGGACGATTGAGCGCCGCGGTGGCGCCGCCCACCCCGACCGCCGCAACGACGGCGAACAGGATCGCGTTCCTGTTCATCTTCGCGCCCCACTCCGGCGGGTGCTGATCGCCGTTGATAAGCCGGTGGCGCTGCACGAGATAGTAGACGGCGACGCCCGCTATCAGGGCGAGGGCGACCGTGGTGTTTCGCGCGGCTGCCACCTGCGCCTCGGGAGTCGGCGGTATGGGCTTGTCATCGTCGGCAAATGCCGGCAGGGTGACCAGGGATAGGAAAAGTGCGACCGCGACCGCCGCCGCAGCACGGCGCGCGAAACGAAGCAGCAGGCTAATTCCGAGTGGGGCGGAGGTTCTTACAAAATGCATATTCTAGGTATCCTCTCGCGGCGCTGAAAGCAGCGATCTCGCCATCGTGGTCCATCGTGTCTGTCTGGTAGCGCCGCCATTCGCGTTATTCATAGTTTATTACGGAAAAATTCGATGGTACGGCGCATCTCTTCGGGTACAGCGGAAAAGTGATCGCCGGAACTCTGGATCGCCGCCACATCCAGCCCCTTCTTCTGTGCCAGTTCGGCCATGCGAACCGAAGAATCCACAAAAAAAGCCGCTTCGGAGCCGCACAAAACTCGGGTCGGGCACTTAAATTCTGTTGCGAAGGCGATCGGCGAGCGCATCCGGAACTCCTGCGTATCGGAAGGATTGAACGGCACTAACTGGGTCTGTCCCCGCGACCACGCGACCTGGTCGGGCGAGCCGGAAAACGAGGCCGCCGCGCGAAACCTGTCCGTTGACAGCGCCGCGAGAAGTGTCAGCGTCCCCCCGACACTGTGCCCCGCCACAAACATCCGCGTTGGATCGACGTACGGCACTTGCGCCAGGTAGTCGGCCGCCGCCATTACATCGGTGACCTCGTCGTAGAACATCGAGTACGAGCCGGGCTGGCCGTTCTCGCCGCGCACCGCAGGCTCCATCACCACGAAGCCCGCATCCCGGAACGGCTGCGTCATCTCCCAATCGTCCGCGCCGATAACATCAATGAAGGCGCAGGTCGGGCAAATTTGGTGCGGTTCACGGGTTCAATCACCTTTCATGAGATGGTTCCGGGCGTGCCGCCAACTCTCCCGTCCTATTATCATACCCCGTGGGCAGTTTCGCAGTACCCCATAAGCACGGCGGGCAATTTCGGAATCTTTTCCGCAGCGCCTAACTTACTCCCACTGTCGCCGCGTCACAACGGATGGAGGGGAATACCCATGGTCATGGAGCGGGCGGAAGCCCTGCACTCCCTTGTGAACGCGGAGACGGCGGAAGATCGAGAAGAGGCGCGCCAGGTCGCGCGGGCGCAGTCGGGCGACACCGCCGCGATCGACTGGCTCCTGGCGCGCTACCGCCAGCGCGTGGTCCGCCTCGCCGCGCATATCCTGCGCCGCCCGGCCGATGCGGAGGACGCCGCCCAGGAGGCGTTCGTCCGAGCGTTCCGCAGCCTCCACGCGTTTCGGGGCACCGGGCGCTTCTATACCTGGCTCTACCAGATCGCGGTGCGGGTCTGTCTGGACATGCGGCGGCTGTCCCGCTGGAGCGCCGAGGTGCCGATCGAGACGATCCCGGAGGCCGCCGCGGGATGGGACGCGGGAATGAACGCCGCGGACAGCCGCATGCTCGCCGAGGCGCTGCTGGACCGGATCGCGCCGCCCATTCGCGCCACTCTGGTTCTGCGCGAGCTGGAGGGGCTGGATTACGAAGAGATCGCCGAGGTGATGCAGATCCCGGTCGGCCGCGTGCGCTGGCGTCTCCATACGGCGCGCGCGGAGTTCCAGAAACTGCTGGGCGAAGTGATGAAGGAAACTGAAAATGTCTAGAATACCGGACAATAAGAGTGATGCGCTGCTGACGCAGGGGCTGCGGGAACTTGCCGTCCCGCCCGTGC
>JAYTEU010000495.1:0-10358 GCA_043734985.1 Chthonomonadaceae bacterium | reverse complement strand
GTCTCGTAGACGTCCTCGAACAGCACGGCCCAGACGATCCGTTCGTTCCCTGGGGCCGCGGTAAGTTCGGAAATCAGCTGTTCGTGGGTCACTCGGCTGTCCTCCCGGTTCCGGGTGTTGAGCTCTGGCTTACGGATGGTATGATACCCCGATAGGCGCGGGGTTGAAACCGTCGCAGCCCTCCAGTAATCTCACCTTCCGCTATTTCCTAGCGGACTTCCATTCGAGGAGCCGCGGAAGCCGCTGGGCGAGACGCCGAACCGTTTGCGGAAGAGCCAACTGAAGGAGCCTAGGCTTTCGAAGCCTACTTCCATGCAGATTTCGGTGACGGGGGTATCGGTGCGCCGAAGGAGGGCGCGGGCGCGGTACAGCCGTAGGTCGGTCAGGTACTGGTGCGGCGTCTGGCGGAAGGCCTGCTTGAAGGTGCGCAGGAAGTGGTGCGGCGCCATGCAGGCGATCCCGGCGATTTCCGGCAGCATGAGCGGCCGGCCCATGGAGGCGCGCATGTACTCGCGGGCGCTGTGGAGCCGTTCGTAGCACTCGGTGCGGGTTGAGAGGCGCGCTCCAGGCATGCCCGCGACCTCCGCGCGCTCGCGCCGATGTGTGAGAAGCAGCTCGCTCGCCAGCTCGTGGAACTGCTCTTCAAGCCAGCCTTGTGTTACCGGCAGGGTCATAAGCGCGGATCTCAGCGAGAGCAGCCGGCCGGCCAGCGCGTCATTGGACGGGTAGGTGCGGACGAAGAAGCCTACGGGCCTGCCGTACACTGGTGGAGCGTCTAGCAGCTTCACGGTCGGCGTGGTGATGGCGGCCAGCGCTTGCTCCGCGAAGCCCGGGTAAAAGGTGACGTTGAGGCACTCGACAGGCACTCTGGAGATCAGGGAGCTGCGCACGACCTGCCCGAGGTTGAGGAGCAGATAGGCGGTGTCGTCGACGACATAGGTGCGCCGATCCACTTCAAACCGGCGCTGTCCGCCGAACGCGCTCCGGATGGAGAGCCGGGTCTGTGCCTGCGAGAGCGTCCAATCGGTCTCGGCGCGGTGAACGATGACATTGCAATCGGTGTCGAAATCCAGGAATCCGCCCGGAAGCCGGGTGCAGCGCG
This sequence comes from Chthonomonadaceae bacterium, assembly GCA_043734985.1. Lineage (GTDB taxonomy): Bacteria > Armatimonadota > Chthonomonadetes > Chthonomonadales > Chthonomonadaceae > DATGJU01. Next base: position 9,256 of record JAYTEU010000495.1, on the reverse strand, counting down.
CGGGCGCGTCGGTGTAGACCCGCGGCGCTGCGAGCACTTCTGTACTTCCCACTGGTATTACCTCCCGCCTCTTCTCATTTCCGTCATGAGCGCGCGCATGCTCTTGATTGTTAACGAGGTCCACGAACGCTTTGTAGAGAGGCCGGATACTGCTTCCCTTGTGTGGATGACATTCCTGACCTGACAGACGCCGATTTGGCTTACACTGTCTGTACCGTCACATACGCAGGCCGTTCATAGGGGCACTTCTTGAATCCTGCTATTTTGATGGTAGTGACGCCGGGCGGGCCGTGGCAAATCATGGAACTTCGGGATTTCATTTCTCGAAAATTGCTAATTTGGTGGGAGGCGCGAATGAAGCTGGAAAAGCCGCCCAATAGGCGGCTTTTCGCGGATTGGCTTGTGGATGTGACGGTTATTATTGGGCGGTGTTCGTCAGGATGTTGCCGGGATTGGCGGTGCCTTTTTCCAGGCCGAGTACGAACGCCAGGCCGCCGGTGATGTGGGCTTGGTAGAGCGGATCCTGCCATACTTCGTCGCGATGGCCGAGTTCCGTGTAGAAGACGCGGCCCTTGCCGTAGGATTTGGTCCAGGAGATCAGGTGAAGCTCCGACTTGTTGGCTTCGGGGCTGCCGTCGTTGGGGTATTTGTCGAGCCAGAGAAGGGTGTGTACCTTGGACGGATCGTTGTTCTTCAGAAGGTAGATCTCGTCGAAGACCTTCCACGTCTTGCCGTCGGTGGCGCTGGTCTCTTTACGCACATCGCGCGATTCCAGGTCGGCGGTGGCGATTGCGACGCCTTTTTGCGCGACTCCCTTGAGAGCAGGGCTTTTTGGGTCGGCCATGCGCGCCATGATCGCGCACTGGGAGTGGTGCGTCAGGAACTCGCCGCCCAGCATATCGACGTAGGGCGAGACCTTCTCGGTCGACTTCGGCCATTCGTGGAATGTGTCGCTGCCGGAGTGCATCGCGGCGAAGCCATGGCCCGCCTTGATGTAGTCCAGGAAGCCCTGCGGGTCGGGAAGGGGCAGCACGCCTGTGGTATTGGCGAAGATTACCGCATCGTACTTCTTTAGGGCGGCGGCGGTCATCTTTTGCGCCATATCATCCTCGGTGCGAACGAAATCGGTATCCCACTTGCCGGTGCTCGTGCCCAACTGCTCGATGGTCTTCTCGGCTACCGGGATGCTGCCATGCCGGAAGCCCTTGGTGACGGTTACGACGAGTACGTGCTTTCGGGACTGCGCCCGCGCCGCTTTTGCGGCAATATGCGGGGTGAGGAGCGCCGCGCCGAGCGCTCCCGCGGCGCAGACTGCCGCGGCGGCGGTGAAAATTTTACGGAACGACATCGTTTGGTTGGTCCTTTTTTGGCGGGGTTGGCGTAGCCCATGCATCTCTTATGAAGCGCCGCGGGCCGATTTGTTTCGGATATGGCGCGGTGGCGTGAGTGCTATGTGTCAATTCCCCGTGGATTTGGTTATTCCTTCTCGGAGCTGCCAAGTATGGGCTGCCAAACGAGAGCGGACGGAGCGTCATCCCCCCAGAGACGCTCCGTCCTATTTACCTTCTCGGTTATAAACAGTCTCCCTGAGCTGCGAGAATAACCGGGAAGGAAATGCTACGCCGGACGCCCCCCGCGTCGCCGTAGCACATTTTGAAATCGTTCGTACCAGCCTTACGGCTGAACAGTTTTATTATAACATTGTTAGCCAGATTTGACAAGGGTCTAGCTAAATTATTTTCAGGTTTTTTTTGAAGCGGGAAACCGGTAGTGTTGCCGTGCTTAACCTGGGATAAAAACGGGGCCGGGCCGGATACTTACCCCGCGTATTTCGCAGGTGGTGCATCGCTTGTTGTTATGACGAGGTCCAAGGGCGGAGAGTTCGGCCAGACGGGAAAACTGTTCGGCGGCACGGTCGGTTGGACCAAGTCCATAAGCGACTCGGTACGTTGGCTTCGGCCGCACCCAGAGTATCCCATCAGGATGGCCCGATCCTAAGTGCAATGAACTGCAGCCGAATGGCGATGAGTTCATTGTGAGGGTACCCCCTACGGACGCAAATGCATCTAAGTGGCCACCCGTAGTGCCTTCATAGTTTCCGCGAGATCATAGCGTACGCGATTTCTAAGAACGAATTCGGTCTGCCTACTTAGTGGAGGCTCTCGGAAAGAACTGTACGACCCTGGAGTGGCGGAACTGCGCGAAGGAGTGCGGGGCGGCGGAGACGAATAAGCCGTTAATGCGAATAGTGCTGCGCTTGTGTTTCCGGCTGCAATGCGAGTTCGGAGTTTAATAGGGGAGATCCATGACACTACGATTTGAGGGAGAGGTGAGCCGGCGACGGATGGTGGGTGGCGCGCTGGGCGTGGCGGCCGGGGCGCTGGCGTCCCGTGCGGGCCTGTGCGATCCGCCGCAGCCGATGGTCAAGCCGCCGACTTTGCCGTCACGCGTGCGATTTCGCAAACGGGTTATCAATGAGGCTTCGGATTTCGAGGCGGCGGCGGCGGCGGATATCAACGGGAACGGCAGGCTGGACATCGTGAGCGGCGATACCTGGTACGAAGCGCCGAACTGGACGCCGCACAAGTTCCGGGAGATAGGCGCGTGGGGTCGCGGCCCGGGATCGAGCGGCTACCGGGCGGACTTTGCGGACCTGCCGATGGATGTTAACGGCGACGGAAGGATCGACATCGTCTCTTCGGACTATGCGAGCGGCGAGATCTTCTGGCACGAGAACGCGGGCGACAGCAAGGACCTGTGGGAGAAGCATCTCATAGCCAAGCCCGGCAGCGCGGAGACTTCTGTCTTTGCGCCGATCCTGGGAAAGAACTCGCTCTGCATCCTACCGAACTGCGGGGGCAAGGTGGTCTGGTACGAGCTTCGCAAGGCGGGCAAGGAGCCGGAGTGGGTGGAGCACGTGGTCGGCACGCAGGGAGCGGGCCATGGCCTCGGGTTCGGCGATGTGAACGGCGACGGCAAGACGGACATCATTACGCCGAGCGGCTGGTGGGAGCAGGTGGATGCAGCGCATGACAAGTGGACGTGGCACGGCGAGTGGAACTGCAATCCGGGCGATCTGGGCATCAGCACGCCTACCTACGATTTCGATGGGGACGGGCGCAACGAGATCGTCTTCGGGAGCGGACACCATTATGGGCTCTACCTGCTGGTTCCAACCGCACCGGGGAAGTGGGAGCAGCGGACGATCGACAACTCCTGGTCGCAGGTACACACGCTCATTATTGCGGACCTGGAGCGGCGCGGCCAGCCGGTAGTGGTGACGGGCAAGCGCTACCTGGCGCACGATCATGACGACGGCGCGCAGGAGCCGCTCTGCGTGTACTACTATCGCTACGATCGCAAGGCCAAATCGTGGATGAAACACGTGATCGACGAAGGCACGCACACCGGCACGGGCCTTCAGCTCACGGCGCGCGATATTCGGCGAACGGGCCGACTTGACCTGCTCTGCCCCGGCAAGAGCGGTCTGTACCTCTTCGAGAACCTGGGGTGAGAGGCGTGCCTCGCGCAAAGACGCCAAGGCGCAAAGAAATGCAAAGAATATCAATAACGGTAGATATTCTTGCGCGGTTTGCGCCGAAATAGTGAGGAAGTAGGGAGTGGCCTTGTGAGCGTGCAGCTTGCGTTCTGGCTGTTTGTGGTGATCGGGCTGGCGCTGTACGCGATCCTGGCTCGCTCGGCGCCGGATGAGGTCGCGGCGAGACGCCGCCGCTACGAGGTGGAGATTCGGTGTCGGCGGGCGGAGGAGCGGGAGCGAAGGGCAGCGCGCCGTCCTCCTGTTGCGCGTCCAGAGCCTGCTCCGCGTGCCAAGGTAGCGCCACGGTCTCAGGCTGCCGGCGCCCCGCCGGCGCGGCCCACGGTCCGGCGAAAGAGCCCGCCCACTTCAAGGGGACCGCGAGTTGGCGGTTTCGCCTGGCCGTTCAAGTGGCCGGCCTCCGGACGGAAACGCGGCCGATAGACAGGTTACCAGGTCTTCTACCTGCCACCCGGGTTCATGAAACCGCACCCAATCTTTCGCGCGATATACAGGATGAACATGGTGAAGTTCGAAATACTTTTTGCGGTAGGGCTGGCGATGCTATGCTCCGGCTTCGGTCCGGCGGATAGCGCGCAGCATGTTACTGCGCAGCCCGGTTCCGCGCACGGCCCTGCAAGGCAGCAGGCTGTGGGCAAGAAAGAAGTAAAGCGACGGCACAAAACCGTGCGACCCGTCAATCCGCTCGCGCCCGCGATCACCGACGTCCGGCCCCGGCACTGGGACGTGGCCGTTCCCAAGCCGCTCGTGGGGCGAAATCCGGAGCGCATAACCCTGGCGGTGATCGGCAAGCGATTTCGGTCCGGCGCGAGCGTGCTGTGGAACGATCGGGCGCTGCGCACCCGCTTCCGGTCGGCGGAGCGCCTTGAGGCCGATATCCCTTTCAGTGTGCTGGCGGCCTCGCGGCCACGCAAACCTATCACTTCGCCGTCCGGCACAAGCGCCGCCATCGGAATCCGCGTGCGAAACCCGGCCGGCGGTCACGGCTCGTCGAATGTGTCCCCGTTCAAAGTGGTTTTTGTGGCCGTCGGAGGCTGATCGCCGCGAACAAACTTGAAGATATAGGCGCGGGCCGCCAAACATTACAGGTAACCGGTGTGCTTTGAATTTATCGGCGCTGTTGAAACATGTCGGTTCGCCGCCCGTAGCTTATAAAGCCCGTAGCTTATAAAGTAGGAATAGATGGCACGGCGCGCCGGGATTAGACTATGCGTACAGAAATAGTGCCTGACAAACTTCCTATTATCGACTTGGCGTCGCGCGATGCCTTTCTAGCGCTCTTTGAGCCTCATTGTTCCGGCCGGCTGACCGAGGCTTTTTTGGACTGCGGACCGCGCGGCGGAATTGTAATGCCGGTCGAGATCATGGGCGCGGTGATCCACTACCTCCGTTCGCGCATCGCGTCGAGCACCGATCCTATAACGCAGGACGAATGGCGCGAGATACTGGTGATAGTGGCGGAGAATTGGGAGAAAGCGGAAGCCTTCGCGGACTACTGCGTGCGATATTCGGCGCTCCCTGATTCATACCGGCTCGCCCTCCAGCGCAGCGGGAAAACCGGCGGCGTCCTCGAAAAGATCCGCGCGTATGCCTCAATTGACGAGCGAACCGCATAGGAACCCTCCGCCTTATACCGAGAAGCGCGATCAGCGCTATGTCTCTGAGCTTCTCGAAAACAAGAACCCGATGCGGCCGTGTTCTGAGCACAACACGCGCCTCGCGCGACATACTCAACGGACGGTAGACGGCTAGGGTACAATAGAGCAAAGGAGGGTCCAAATTATGAGCAGTCTTGGACGCAAACTCGCGCGGCAGACTAAACGCCAGTCGCCAGAGGGTAAAGAACAGATCAAGGAAGAGCAGGCCAAAAAGCAGGCCGCGCAGCCCGCACAGGCTCAGCCGCAGTTGAACCAGAACTCCACGGGGTTCCAGCCGCGCCTGCGCCAGCGACGATCCGGCAACGCCTAACGATACCGGCAGCCCCCATTCCGAAATGGGCAGGCTGCCAAATTTAAGGCACAAGGCGCCCAATCATGATAAATGAGTCGCCGTCCAATCCAAAATCCAAAACCCAAAATCCAAAATCGACAAGCCCCGATAATCCGCTGAAGTCTCTGGAAGATTGGGACCAGTTCCTGGTCGAGCGCTACCCGGAGCCGTCGGCCATCTCTGCCGGCAAGGCCGCGGATGACTATCGGAACTACGATACTCCCGAGCGCGACACCGTCCGCGAGTTCTACCGGCTCAACCATCGCTCGCAGACGCTCGACTTTGTCCTGCGGAAGAAGCGGGAGTGGCTGGCATTCGACAAGCAGGCCATGACACCCTGGCAGGCGCTCGAATACCTGAACACGCTCGTGGACGACTCGGACCCCGATATTAACCTGTCGCAGATCGATCACATCTTCCAGACGGCGGAGGCGATTCGGGCGGACGGCCATCCTGATTGGTTCGTCCTAACCGGGTTGATGCACGATATGGGCAAGATCCTCTGCCTGTTCGGCGAGCCGCAGTGGGCCGTGGTGGGCGATACCTTCCCGGTCGGCTGCCGGTTTTCGGACAAGATCGTCTACCATGAGTTCTTTTCCGACAATCCCGATACGCGCGTTGCGGAGTACCAGAGCTCGCTCGGCATCTACTCCGAAGGCTGCGGGCTGGACAGCGTTCACCTCTCCTGGTCCCACGACGAGTATCTCTACCAAATGCTAAAGGACCATCTTCCGCTTCCGGCGCTCGCCATGATCCGTTACCACTCGTTCTATCCCGCGCACAGAGAGGGCGAGTACGCGTTCCTGATGAACGCGGAGGACAGGAAGATGATGCGCTGGGTTCAGTCGTTCAACCCTTACGATCTCTACTCGAAGTGCCCCGCGCCGCCGAACGTGGCCGAACTTAAGCCCTACTATGAAGATCTGATGGCGAAATATCTCCCGCCAACTCTGCAATTCTAATCCCAGACGCTTCGCAAAAGACCGCGCCCGATTCCCATGGATCGGGCGCTTTGTTTTTGAGTTTGATGCACAGGCGCCTTTCCATGGCGTTGCGCATTTCAGGCCGCTCGCCCATTCTGTAAAAATCACCGCATCAAGAGCTGATTTTAGGGCTAAGAAGTCCAGCGCAAATGCCGATAATTTTACCAGGGATGACTCTATCCCTGAATTTGAAATTCCGTAACGGCGATTGACTTGCGCTAATTATCGAAACAGCGCAAATTCGACGCTTCGGTTCATGTCCGTGGCGAGCAGTAATTGAAAGACCGGGTAGGTAGTATGCGAGACAAACGTGAAGCCAGGGTGGAAATAGAACATAGCTCGGCCCTAAATTCCGTCAGGGATAGTTACAAGTCGGCAGTGGCCCGGTTTGGCCAAAAAGTGGAGATGGCGGTCGAGGCGCGCGCGGCGGAGATGCGGAGGCGCTGGGAAGAGGGCGACTACCAGCCTGAAAATCCGATGCACAGACTGCGCGCGCAGGTCTATATCTGGCTTTTCTCCATGGGACGCCGGTGGCGGGCGCACGTGCCGGTTCGTTCGTGGCTCCTGCCGATCGGGGCAGCGTTCGCCAGTCTGCTGCTTGCAAAATTCCTCCACACGGCTGCCGTCCAAGTGATGATCGCCGGCGTGCTGATCAGCGTCCGTGTCGGCGGGCTTCGGTCCGGCGTTCTGACGACGCTCCTGATCTTCGCGATCCTGACGTTCGCGGTACGCGCCCCCCTTCACACAGCTAACGCGCCTAACGTCGTCATTGCGCTCGTCAGCTTCCTCTTCGTCGGCATTCTCGCGTGTACTCTCATCGATAGCCTGGAAAGCGCGCGGCTGGAGGCGGAAGCAAACCGGGAGACGGCGGAGAACGATGCGCGCCGGTTTCGGTTCCTTGCCGAAGCTACTGCCATGCTCGAGTCGGAGTATACCTACGAGGGCATTCTTCAATCCGTAACGCGCGCCATCGTGCCCGCATGCGCCCAATGGGCGGTCGCGGATGTCTATCGGGACGGCCGTCTATACCGGGCCGCGCTATCCCACGAGGACGACGCCATAGCCGCTCTTCTTCGTGGCGCGCAGCGAAACCGGGAATTGACGATCCCCGAAGGGCACCCGCTCTACGAGGCGCTCGTCTCGCGAAACGCCCGAATACTTACCAATGTCACGGCCACGGATCTGGAGCCGCTGCGGCTGGATTGCCAGGACGCGCGAGGGCTCAGTCCCGCGCACATCATGTTCATCCCACTCTGTGTCCGTCACCGACTACTTGGCGCGTTGACCCTGATTTCGACGCGACCGGACCAGCCTTTTACAGGTGCGGATCTGTATGCCGCCCGTGATTTGGCGCTCAGAGTGAGCACCGCAATGGACAATCTGCGCTTCTATCTTACCGTTCGCGATGAGGCGAAGGAGTTCGCGGCGCGCGAACGCGTGGTTTCCGACCAGAAGAGCCTCCTGGAGCGCAGGCATACGGAACTCCAGGAGGTTAATCAGAAACTGGAGATCGAGGCGACCACCGACGGGCTGACCGGCCTGCTCAACCACCTGAACTTCAAGCGAGCGCTGGAGACCGAATTCCAGCTCTCACGCGAGACGGGCTCGCCCCTCTCGATTGCCCTCCTCGATGTGGACCGGTTCAAGTCGTACAACGATACCTTCGGCCATCCGGCAGGCGATGAGGTGCTGCAGCTCCTGGCCAAACTGATGCAGGCGACCACGCGCACCACGGACATCGTTGCAAGGTACGGCGGGGAAGAGTTCGTCGTCGTGATGCCCAACACCAACTGCCAGGGTGCGCTGGAGACGATGGAACGGCTTCGCCGCGTCATCGAGACCTCGCGTTGGCCCCGGCGTCCTGTTACCGCCAGCCTCGGCATGGCAACGCTCAGCGCCGCCACGGGCGCACCGCAGGAGCTCATCAACGAGGCGGACGAGGCGCTCTACCGCTCGAAGCAGGCGGGCCGAAACCGGATATGCCATGCGGATATCGACCAGGAAGCGATAGTCCACAGCTTTCGCACCGTTACCAACGAAGGATTTGCCGCGTAGCCAACCGAATACTATTGCAGGCGCTCAACCACCGGCGGCCCGAACGGGCCGCCGGTTGCTTTGATTCACATTCACCGGATTGCCCCCTATCCGTACGGACCGTCGAACAACGAAAATGGCAGTCCTCCCTCTCGTTCCAGGAAAGGGGGTACCCTCGCGCGGGCGGTGGGGTGAGGTCGCATTCACGGGATAGCAGAGGGGGATCGATGAAACTCGCCGGGAGGATCGCGCTCGTTACGGGAAGCAACCGCGGCATAGGCGCCGGTATCGCGCTCCGATTGGCGGAGGAGGGCGCGGACGTGGCGATCAACTACCTGGAGGGCGATTCGGAAGCCGAGGAGGTCGCGGGGCAGGTTGGCAGGTTGAGGCGCCGGGCGCTGCTCGTTCCCGCCGACCTGCGCGATCCGGCGGCCATAGAGCGCATGATGGCAGCCGCAGCCGAGGGATTAGGGCCGCTCGACATCCTGGTGAACAACGCGGGAATCGGAATCTTCCGGCCGTTTTTGGAGGCCTCGGTTCAGGATTGGAACGACACGCTGGACACAAACCTGCGCGCGGCGTTTCTCTGCTCGCAGATCGCGGCACGGGGAATGTCGGAGCGAAAGTTCGGCCGTATCGTCCATATCACGAGCACGGGCAGCCAGGTCGCGATACCGGGGCTGGCGCACTACTG
>JAYTEU010000494.1:0-1609 GCA_043734985.1 Chthonomonadaceae bacterium | reverse complement strand
ATACGCCTGAAAAACGAGAGCGCGATGCGAGTCAGACCCGGCAGAGCGTGAAGGAAGCGGTCGAACAGGCTATTCTCTCCATCGAGCGCAAGCGGGAAGAGGTCTGTATGCGGATTCTGCGGATAGGTGATACCACGGAAAATATTAAGGACGAGCAGGCCGCCTTGCCCGCGGCCCCCGCTCTAACCTGTTGGGACGAGCATCGGGAGACGGTTCAACGCCTGGCAGTTCAGGCGGAGCGGCTCGCAAAACAAGATCGATTCGAGGGTGCGAGACTATGAATACCATTGGAATCGACTACGAGCAGACGCTTTCGGTCGTCTGTCTCGGAGAGGGCAGCGGCGGCTTTATGGGCGTCCGCAATGTGGGAGACGGACTGCGGTCGATCATTCCGAACGCGGTGCACGGGGAAGACCTGTGGGGCAGCCGTGCGCTGGAGGCGGGCGCGAAAATCGCCGACGTCGTGGACGGCCCTTGGCTCGCGGAACCGGACGCCTCGCAATTCTGGCTCGGCCTTTACCAGAGGCTGTACGCCTTTTCGGGACGAATCGCCCCCACATCGAAGAAGGGCTATCGCCTGGTTGCGGGCCTGCAGGCTGTGGATTGGCGCGCGGCGACAGAAGGCGTCGAGCGGCTCTGCGGGCAGGCCGGTTTCGGCGATCCGACCTGTATCTCCGCAACGGACGCGCTGCTGGCGAGGCATCTCGCCGAGCGGCGGCGGATACCGACGGGAGATACCGTCATTACCGCTGTCGCCGTCGGGGATACTTCCACGGCGGTCTGCTCTTACCGGCTCCGGCGTGATGCGCAAGGCGCCGGGCTGCCACGCCTGCTTGCCCGCGATTCCACGCCTCGCCACCTACCCTACGGGCACGCGCATTGGGCGGGCCGGCTGCTTGTAAATATCAGCGATCTCTTCACCGAGCCGATACATTCCGGGTACGACCTCGCCATGCGCGACAGCGCGCTGGAGTTCGGATCGCGGCTCCGGCGAGCGCCGGCCGGACGCGCCGTGACCTGGACCGGCCCGCTTCGCGACAAGCTCTACACGCCTCTGGAGCTGACCGTTGCCGACTGCTGCGCCTGGCCCGAAGCCGCGCCGCTTGTCCGGCAGCTCCCCGATATGATCCGCGAGTCGGCGGCGGCGCTGGAGCCTTCGGGCGGTCGCGCGGCCCGGCCCGACCTGATTCTCGTCGGCGGCGTCGGAGCCTTATGGCCCTTCGCGGTCATCGCCGCGGCCACCGTCGGCCCCGTGCAGCAGAGCAATAGCCCCGAGGAGGATGTCGCGCGTGGAGCGGCCCTCTGGCCGGAGGTCGAAACGCTCTGGTCCCACGTGGCGCCCATGGCGGCGATCTCATCCGACCTGTTTGGGCTTCCCATGCTCACCGCGCCTGTTCCGGACTGGGAGCCGACGGAACCGGGCGGAATCCTCTCGGATTTGGCGTTAGTGGAAAGCGATGGACTGCTCCAGCCGACCGAAGAGCGTCCCTCGTTCTTCGCCTCCGAAAGCGGTAAGTCTCTGGGAATGATCGAGACGCCCCCGGAGGCGCAGAGCGAACTGCTCGCCGCTGGAGCTTTTCGGCATCTCGTGGAGTTCGAGGAACGCGCC
>JAYTEU010000493.1:0-7963 GCA_043734985.1 Chthonomonadaceae bacterium | reverse complement strand
TCGCTGTAGGCCGCTGCGCGGCGTCCGCCGGGTACCCCCTGGGTGGGGCGGGATGCATTCGTGCCTGAAGGGCACACCACCGCACCCAGAGCACCCCATCGGGCGGGCCCGATCCTGAGTGGAATGAACTGTAGACGCACGACGGCGTGTTCATTACGAGGGTACCCGGCTATAGCGAAGGGCGGGTACGCTCGTAATAAGCACGCCATCGTGCGTGTACAATTCCATGCACTTAGGATCGGGCCTGCTCGATGGGATGCTCTGGGTGCCGTCGCAACTCTTGCCAGACTTGAGTAACACACCACATTTGAGTATATCTTTTCAGAGGTCACGGATGCGGGGCAGGAGGGCGTGCAGGAAGGCGGCGAGATTGCGGGAGGCGAGGCTGGAGCGCATGCCGAGCCGAATGAGTGCGGGGATTTTCCAGGGATGCAGGAGGGCGTCCGCCACAATCCTGCCTCGGTCCACACCGCCATAGGGGTCTCCATGTGCTTGAAACGATTGCGCATTGAAGTCAAATGGCAGGTCGTCATCAACTCCATCGGTAATGACGCGCACGGCCAGCCATGGCACTCCAAACTCGGTCGCGGCGGCGGCGGCGGCGGCAGATTCCATATCGACCGCAACAGCCTTCGTGCCACTGACGAGGCCATGCTTTTCCACGGAGAGAGTCAGTACGCGCTCCGAGGAGACAACCAGGCCACGAACGGTTCGGAAGTTCGGTGGATTCACCTCGGCGGCGGCGGCGCAAAGCCTGCTCTCCGCTGCATAGGTGCGCTCGGTGAGCAGGTCGCGGACGGTTTCGCCTACGACTACGCTTCCCGGCTGCAATCCTGGCTCCAACCCACCCGCGAATCCGACGATGACGACTGCGCTAATAGCGCGGTCCCCGCCTAGCAGCGCGCACGTGTTTTCAAAGGCGTTGTCGGGTCCAACTCCGATACGCGCCGCTACCGGCCCGGTTTCACCCGGCATGCCGACAGGCTCAATCCGGGCAGCGCCGTCCTTATGCACAACCGACAGTGCACTAATATTCCGGCTGAGGAACCGGCATTCGTCCGGAAGAGCGTAGAGTATTGCGACACGCGATGAACCGTCGTGAGCACGCCGTGCGGGTTCAGGCAATCTGCGGGCCTACGCTGTCGCCAATGCGGGCTCGGCATCGGCATAAAGCACCTTCTCACGCACGGCTTCGACCAGGTCTTCCGGCGTGGACAGGCCCGACACTATGCCCACCAGGCTGCAATCGGCTAACCTGGAAACGGGCAGTTCGTCGGCATTCTGAACGTGGATCGTGTTCGGATTGTAGTGCCGACAGAGTTCCGTCAGCTCCATGGTATTCGCGCTCGTGCGGGAACCTACCACCACCATTAGCTGGACCTTCAAAGCAAGGCCAACCGCATCGTCCTGCCGATTCTGCACGGGGCGGCAGATGGTATTGATGATCTGAATCTCCTTGCACATCATCAGCATCTCGTTTACAATCTCGTTGCAAAGCTCGAGCGCCAGCGTGGTCTGGAAAATCACACCCACTTTTCGAAGGAGCTTGTGACTTCTCTTCGCTTCGCGAAGCCCTTCAATACTGTTAATGACGATGACAGGGTTCTCGAGCGCGCCGATGATGCCCTTGATCTCCGCGTGATCCTTATCTCCAATGATAACGACCTGACAGCCTCGATTTTCCAGCGTCTGCGCCGCCTCCTGCGCGCGAAGCACGATAGGGCACGTGGCATCCACGACTTCCAGACCCTGCTCCCTCGCCTCGGCGATCTTTGACTTGGGCAGCCCATGAGCACGGATGACCATGGTCCCGCCGGCGTTTTCGGCGGTATAGTCCTCTACCTTGCGCAGACCGCGGTTCTCCAGCTCGTCCGTTACGCGCTTGTTGTGCACGAGGTCGCCCAAGATAAAGACATCGCCCCGCTCTTCGAGCGCCTGCTTGGTGAGGTTGATCGCCCGCTTCACACCGAAGCAGAAACCGACCTCTTTCGCCATAACCACTGTGCGCTTAGCTTGCTTTTCCACTCGTATGCTCCTGGTTGGGCAGTCGGCAATCGGCAATCGGCAATCGGAAATACACGGTTCCGAAGCGAAAGTCCTACTGCCTGCTACCGGCTCTTTCTTCGGCAAGGGGTCGGGCGAAGTTCAGTAGCAGCAGTTCGGATGTGTAATTCCTACTGCCTACTGCCGACTGCCGACTGCCTAACATATCCCTTCTCACGAAACCATTCCACAGCCCTGCGCAGAGCGTCGGACACCGGGGATTGCGGCAATCCGAGTTCATTTACCGCCTTCGATGCGTCGAAAAACATGGTGTGCCGCGCCATCTTTACGCCTTCGAACGGATGCTCCGGCTCCCGGTGCAGTATTCGATCCGCCACCAGGTTCTCGATGCCGACCGCCAGCCACGCGATTGCGTACGGCATCCTAACGGTCGGAGCGGGCAGGCCGGTTATCTCCGCCAGCAGGTCCAGCATCGCCTTCAGCGTCATATTCTTGCTGCCAAGTATATAACGCTCCCCGACCCGGCCCTGTTCCCCCGCAAGAATAATACCGGCCGCCACATCGCGCACGTCGATGAGATTGAGGCCGGTATCGACATAGGCGGGCAGGCGGCGGTTCAGAAAATCCACGATGATCTTGCCGGTGGGAGTCGGTTTGATATCGTTTTCGCCGACGGGCGTGCTCGGGTTCACGATGACCAGGTTCAAGCCTTGCGCCGCGAGCCTAGACGCTTCCGCTTCGGCGAGAAACTTAGACCGCTTATAATGGCCGATCATGTCGGCTTCGCTAACGGGCGTCTCCTCCGTACCGGGAGACCCCGTGTGCGGAATGCCGAGCGCCCCCACCGTGCTTGTATAGACCACGCGCTCCACGCCGGCATCCAATGCGGCCTGAAGCAGCGAGCGGGTGCCGTCTACATTGGCTCGATACAGCTCTTGCGGATCTTTGGACCATAGCCGGTAGTCCGCGGCAACGTGATACAGGTAGGTGCAGCCGTTCAACGCGGCGCGAAGCGACTTCGGGTCGGTCAGATCGCCGACGACGATCTCGGCCGCATCCCGGGGCAGATCCGCGACGTTGTCCAGCCGACTGCCGGGGCGGGTCAATACCCGAATACTTCGTCCCTGCGAAACCAGAAGGCGCGCAACATGACATCCGACAAACCCGGTGGCTCCCGTAACCAGCGCCGTACCGGTCCGTGCCGCCGCTCTCGCCTCCTGTGCATCGCCGCTTATCGGCAGGGGCCGGTCGAGCGGAATGGCCGAGTTCTGCTTGCCGCGCGGCAGATCGTGAATGTCCATGGGATGGGTGCGCGAAACCGCTACTTGGAGACGGACCACGCTGCGAGCTGCATCTTGCCCTTGAAGGTCTTCATCGCCTCGGTGACGGCGCTGTGCTCGAACCCGCTATGCATCTTGCAGTTCTGGCAGCGCGAGTCGAGACGCGATTCCCAGTACTCCCAGTTCGTCTTCTCCCAGAAGTCGGTCCAGTTCTCGAAGAAGCCTTCTCCCTCAAGCAGGTAGCAAGGCGCCTTCCAGCCGTTCGGCGTATAATTGACGGTAGACCAGGGTGCGCAGGGCAGCTCCCGCAGGCCGGCTGCGAACTCAAGGAACATCGGAGTGGCGTTCACCTTATACTTGTCGGAAAAATTGCGGATTTCGCGGAATTTCTCGTGGATCTGGTCCTTGCTGAGGAAAACGTCCTTTACAACGCTCTCGTATTCGTAGCCAGGCGAGATCAGGATGCCGTTGGCTTTCAGCTCATCGACCATCCGGCACATGTCCTCGACCTCGGATACCGGCGTCTCTTTGAACACGGTCGTGTTGATGAAGGTGTAGTAGCCTCGCTTGCGCGCCTCTTTTATCATCTCAACCGCGTGGTCGAAGACGCCCTTGCGGTTGCAGACGTAATCGTGCGTTTCCCGCATGCCGTCCAGGTGAATCATCAGAAAGAAATTGGGGCTGGGAGCGATCTTGTCGAACACTTTCTCGGCGAGCTTGAGCGCGTTGGTGCACATCAAGATATACTTCCCACGCGCAATCAGGCCTTCTACCAGCTCCTTGAGCTCAGGATAGAGCGTCGGTTCCCCGCCGCAGATGTTTACAATGGGTGCTCCGGAATCATCGGCTGCCTTGAAGCATGTTTCGAGGGACATACGGTCTTTAAGCTTGCCCGTGTGCCGCTCGACCGAGCATCCGATGCAGGCCAGGTTACAGGTATAGAGCGGCTCCAGCATAAGAACCGTAGGATATCGTTTCTGCCCGGCCCGCTCCATTTTGGAACGATGCATTGCCTGAGCCATTGTAAATCCGATGGGAAAACGCATCTAGTATTGATCCTTCCATCCACACCCTGAGAGGAATTCCAGTAACAGTGAGGAGCGCAATTGGCGTGGGAGTAAAACCGACGTAACTCCGATACAAGTAAGATTATACCTGATTGCCTGGAACGATGTGGCGTTCACTTCCATCGCCTGCTCTTATCAGGTTTGCGACATCCGCGCGGAAGACCCGCATACCGCTGATGCTGCGAAAGAAAGGCCGGACTTTTCTTAATGCTTGCCGTGAACGTTTCGCGTCAGACATCGAGATTTGCGAAGCGGCCGGCAGCCGCTCGCTCCTGATCTTTCGTCATGGGAGGCTCGCCTTCAGTGAAATTGTGGTACTGCGCGAGCGCCCAAAGCGGAAAATAGTGGCAGTAATAGTGGTAGCGCAGATAGAACACTCTCGGGAACCCGGTTCCTGTAAAGCTCTCCTCCGCCCAGGTGCCGTCGGCATCCTGGCTGTTCAGCAGGAACTCCAGCCCGCGCTGCACGAAGGGGCTGTCCAGGTCGCCTGCATTCAGAAGGCCCATCAGCGCCCAGGCCGATTGCGATGCCGTGCTTGTCCCGTTGGCCTTGGGGTGCCCCGGCTCATAGGATTGGCAAGTCTCGCCCCAGCCGCCATCCTCGTTCTGCACGGAGTGCAGCCATCGGACGGCGCGCTGAATCCGCTCCGACTGCATGTCTTCGCCGATGCAGTACAGTCCGCGCAGTACCTGCCACGTACCGTACAGGTAGTTTACGCCCCATCGGCCGAACCAGGAGCCGTCCGTCTCCTGCTCGCGGTAGAGGTATTCCAGCGCGCGGCGCACGCGCGGATCGCTTGTTCCGATGCTGAAATAGGAACACATCTCCAGCGTTCGAGCGGTAATGTCCGCGGAGGAGGGGTCGAGCATGGCGTTGTGGTCGGCGTAGGGGACGTATTGGAACAGCTCCTGGTTATTGTCCTTGTCGAAGCTTGCCCAGCCGCCGTCGCGGTTCTGCATCGCGAAAACCCAATTCACGCCCTTACGCATCGCCTCGCGAACGTGGGACGGCGCGTCGGTCCAGTGCTCGCCCTCCGGGCAATAGGTCTTGTAGAGCGCCATCAGCACCATGACGGTGTCGTCAATGTCCGGATAGAACTCATTGGCCATCTCGAAGTACCACCCGCCCGGTTCGACATTCGGTACCTTGACGGCCCAATCTCCCTTTCGCACCGTCTGCTTAGAGAGGAGCCACTCCGCGGCCCGGCGCATCTCCGGGCTATCGGCGGGAAAACCGCTGTCCGCGAGCGTATTCAGTACGAGCGCGGTATCCCAGATAGGCGAAACGCAGGGCTGCAGACGTATGGTCTCGCCCTCTTCGATTTCGAACGCCTCCAGTTCGGCCAGCTCCTTGCAGATGGCGGGATGGTCCTCCGAGAGGCCCATGCATGTGTACGCCATTACCGCGTGCGCCATGGCAGGGAAGATCGCGCCAAGTCCGCCGCTCTTTTCTTCGCGCTCCAGCAGCCACGCCAGCGAACGCTTGAGCGCAAGCTTTCTAAAAGGTTTGAAGGGCATCGCATCGTAGAGCTTGAGCACTTTGTCAACGACCAGGAAGAAGTTCCGCCAGGAGACCAGTTTCTCATCCCACTGGAGGCGCATCCGCTTGCCGTCACGCCCGCCCTCGAACAGCTCGTCGATGCTCGCGTGGTCGGGCACGCGGCGGTGCGGCCTGGATTCATTGATAACGGAGAGCGGAACAAGGATGGCTCTCGACCACGAGGACATCTCGTAGATATTGAATATAAACCAGTTCGGCAGGAGCATCATTTCGGGCGGAATCGTTGGAACGCCGTGCCAGTCATACTGGCCAAAAATGGAAAGGTAAAGCTTGGTAAAGGTGTTGCACCGCGTCACGCCGCCCATTTTGAGAATGGATCGCCGCGCCCGCCGCATAAAGGGCTCATCGCTTCTATGTCCGGCCAGCTTGCAGGCAAAGTAGGCTTTGACAGATCCACTTACATCGGGTGGGCCGCCGGGAAACGTGGGCCAATAGCCGTCGGGATGCTGCTTGCCGCGGATATAGTTGGCGAGTTTGCGAAATTTTTCGGGTTCGCGGCGGCCTAGGAACTGGAGCAGGAGAATGTATTCACTCTCAAGGATGGTATCGCCTTCAAGCTCCGCGACCCAGTGGCCATCCGGCTCCTGACGGTCCAGAAGCCATCGTTGTGCCGCTCGAACGCCATGGCGCACGGCATCAAGCGAAACGGCGGCGGAGGTGAGCCCGCCCCGCCGCGCATTGACCTTATTGATGAGCGCGGTTGTGCCTATAATGTCAGTGGGAATTTCTAATCGCGTCTTCAAATAATCACCGTCCGAAGTGTTAGCAGGGCAGACGTGCCCAGAGAATCCACCCTGATTCGGCGGAAGGCTGTCGAGAGTTTGGGTAACCTTACGGGCGAACATTGGGGTGGAAGCGCCGACATCAAGATCGCCGCAAGGTCATGCCCTCTCGTTCCATTACGTCCCACCCGGACAGCGCATCTTTCAGCAGCCTACCAGGCAAAGCGGCACAATAACGAGGTGGCGCGGCATTGCAACCTTGACTTTTGGCCGGGCCGAAGCGGGTCTATTTTAGCTTTTGCGGAACGGGCTTGTCAAGGTTCCTTAGTAAGCCCTAAGAGTCAACCGTACCTCCGCTTCGCCCCGGCATACGGGTTTTGGCAACTGGGGCCTTGCGCGGGTCAGTCGCACTTGCCGGGGTCATTGGCCACTGGAGATACGATTCCAAGACGTTTAAGCTCCTGCACGAGTTTCGATGCGTCCGCCAAAATCACGCGCGCGAACCGCTGTGTTTCCGGATCGGATTTTCGGCGCAGCAGCGAAGCGGCCGAGCAGAGCGAGTGCAGTGGCCCAAGCAGCACCTCCTCATTGATCAGTTCGCTCGGAAGCAGGGCTCCTGCCTGCTCGTAGGAGATACCCACCAGGTTTCCGGCATCCGCGGTCCTTTGCTTATCAAACTCCTCTTCTCCAGGCAGCGGCTCGGCCATCGAAAAATCGGGTTCGCTGGGACCGACGGTGGGCATGGCAGGTACGCCGTTTACGGGTCGCGCGCTAAGCGGATCGCGCTCCACTCTAAGCCGCGCCTCGATCTCCCTTAGCTCACGCGCTATGGCCTTGTAGAGCGGCGTATCCTCCATATCCTTATCGCCGGAGACGCCGTAATCACGCTTGTTGATTCCATAAAACATCGGATCCGTGGTGGCATAATTCACAAACATCACGGCGATGAATTTCTGAAACACGTGTTTGTCGAACGCGTACTTGCCCATGTAGTTATTGTCGTCCATAACGCTGTTGATGACTTCCTGAAGCAGCGCTACGATAAACGCTGGGGCGGGCAGCGGAAGCATCTCTTCGACCCGGGCGTACTTGAACTCAAAATAGTACTCCAGCTCGTTAGAATCGTTATGTCCTTCCGCTTCCGCGACGGAGCTGAAAACATTGAGCTTCATCATGCTGTCCAGGTTGCGCCTTGGGTAGCCCTTTTTGATCATCGTGACGGAGTAGTCCTTGAACTCGTTGTAATCCGTACCAAGGAAGTGCGCCGTGTCGGACTGGATCTTATCGTGAAGCTCGGCCAGGCGTCGAAGCAGGTTGGCGCGCGCGTCGT
>JAYTEU010000492.1:0-4681 GCA_043734985.1 Chthonomonadaceae bacterium | reverse complement strand
TCGCTGTAGGCCGCTGCGCGGCGTCCGCCGGGTACCCCCTGGGTGGGGCGGGATGCATTCGTGCCTGAAGGGCACACCACCGCACCCAGAGCACCCCATTGGGCGGGCCCGATCCTGAGTGGAATGAACTGTAGACGCACGACGGCGTGTTCATTACGAGGGTACCCGCAGTCGGGGAGTTCAGAGGATGATGGCGCCTTCGGCGGCCGAGAAGGTCCCCGTTCGTCCTTCCCTCCGAACGGTATCCGGCGTGGAGGTGGGGTTCCGTAAATTTTTCGTATTATTGCCCCATCGGTCTGTTCTGTGGATAGTGGCCTGAATGACCCCTGCAGAGACCTCCTTCTACATCACCGGCGGCACCCTTCCGCCCGACGCGCCTTCCTACGTCGAGCGGCAGGCCGACACCGATCTCTACGCCTCTCTGCTCGCCGGTGAGACCTGCTACGTCCTCAACAGCCGGCAGATGGGCAAGTCCAGCCTCTGCGCCCGCACAATCGGGCGTTTTGAGCAGTTCTCGCCAGCGGAGACCGGCCTGCAATCTGAGAAGTCGCGCGGCCCGGCCGACCGCGAACTGCTTAGGACCCACTCTCATCCGTGTTATAATAATGTAACCGCAACATCTGGAGCACGCACAAGAGGGTATCCGCCACGATCCGGAACAGGAAAGATTGAAAAGATTGAGAGGATGAATCCATGCGATCCACAACGATGCACGATCCGGCAATTCCGATTGAGCGAGATACGGAACTCGTGCCGATAAGTGATCCGCGCTCCTCAATTGTCTCGATCGATCCTCAGCGAATGTGGGGCACGCCGTGCATTGCTGGAACTCGCGTTCCCATCAAGAGCCTGTTCGATCACCTGGCCAGCGGAGTAAGTCTAGATACGTTTCTGGAAGATTTTGAAGGGGTGCCGCGCGAGACGTGCGTTCGCGCGATTGAAATGGCCATGAACCGCCTCATGGATGGCTTGCCGGCTGCAAGGGAGATGAGGTGAAGGTCCTCTTCGACCACTGCGTTCCCAAACCCCTTATAAAGCATCTTCCGCAACATGAAATAAGAACCGCCTATCAAATGGGTTGGGATGGCCTGAAGAACGGACAGCTGCTTGACGCGGCAGAGGTGGAGTTTGACGTTCTCTTGACGGTAGACCAGAATATTTCGCATCAGCAGAATATGCCTGCTCGCAGGATCTCCCTTGTCGTAGTGATCGCTCCGAACAACACTGTTGCGAGCCTGCTCCTCCTTGTGCCCGCATTGGTTTCGCTCCTTCCGACCGTCGAGCCGGGAAAAGTCTACACCGTAGGACCTTCGGCATCGTAAATAGCTGCGCGTCTAAACTGCAATCCCGAACGAATATCTGGGGCAAAGACTTGACTTCATCAATTGGACCGCCTTCCTTTTCGCAAGCCTTCTACATCACCGGCGGCACCCTTCCGCCCGACGCGACTTCCTACGTCGAGCGACAAGCTGACACCGATCTCTACGCCACGCTCCTCGCCGGCGAGACCTGTTACGTCCTCAACAGCCGGCAGTTGGGCAAATCCCGTCGATATGAGCAGCCCGTCTCCAACAGCCGTCGGACCGCAGCAGTTCGAAACCGGCCAGGCTTGATGAATTCTCGGTGTTCTGTTACGAGAACGAGTTCGATGTCGGCCGGATTGCTCAGTGATACAGCGCGAAGGTGCGGCGGAATCAAGGGTGCTATGACCCTGTAAATACGCGCGGAGTCTGCGTGAAACGCGAGCGGGTCCGCAGCAATCATAGATGCGTGGCCCCAAAGTCGGGTGAGCGGGCGGCGCAATCGGCTCGCTGGCGGGCTTCCTGACAGGCTGTGTCGCGGGCGGCTTGATATGCTTTGCAGGCGCCGGGGCCGGGCTGCAGGTCGGCGCTACGGCGATCGTAGCCGCAGCCGGCCTCACGCCGCTTTGCTGGGCACGGCCCTCGGCGCGGCGGCCGCGCAACGGACCGCCTGAACCGGGGGGCGATTATCCTTCGCAGGGAACATGACCGAAACCGCCATCCCGATACGCCTCTGGCGACGGGTAAACCCTTCGCTGTAGCGCCTGCAGCGGTGTGCCCTTCGGGCACGAATGCATCCTGCCCCACCCAGGGGGGTACCCGGCGGACGCCGCGTAGCGGCCCATAGCGAAGGGCGGGTACCCTCCGGGTTTGCCATCGCCAATCTGGCGCTTATTAAAAGGCATTGTATTTAAGCGTAGCTGCCGCTCTGGGCGCGAAGCGTCTCGTAGAGGTGGGCGTGGTTGAGGAGTATTTCTTTGATTCCGCGCTGGACATCCGGCGAATTCAGCGCCTGCGTGCTCATGGACGTGTGCGCGTCGAGCGCGCCCATGATCGCGTTCAAAATCTCCCCGATGAGGTCGGGCGAGTTGGCGAACTGCTCCTTCGTATTATTCGCCGCCTGCTGCGTCAGCAACTGCGATTCCAGCAATTTCCCCATTATCACGTGGTTGATGTAGACGAGCTGGTCCCGATCGGTCGTGTCTCCGCCGAACAGTTCGTTCAGCTTCGCGATCAAGTCGGCCAGATACGCGGTATGCTGCTCCTGGACGCTCCCGCTGCCGGCCTCTGTGATAGGCTGAAGTTTCGGAATTTCGCCATCTCCGAGAGCCATCGCCTGCTTGCCGAGGCTGCGCAGGTTATGGTGCGTCAGCACGACCTTTGAGAGGTCGATGCCGTCCCGCTCGCGGCCGAACTCCAGCAGCGGCAGCAGGCGCTTATAGAAGATCCCGCGCATTTCAATCGCGGTATTGCCGTAGTCGAATATCTGAGACAGAAAGGTGTAGAGCCGAACGAACGCGGCCATGTCGCTCTTGAACAGAATGAGAGCGTTCATCTCGCTCTGCGCGGTTTCCGCCGACTTCTCGTCCGTTTTCTCCCGCGCCGTCTTCAGCGCATCTTGAGCCGCCTTGTACCGCTTCATCACGCGGTCGCTGACCGGCTCCAGCGCATTCACAAGGTCGCTCTGCTTCGCTTTCGGGTTCAGTTCCACCGCGACGACCCTGTCCACTTCGAAGTCGTCGTAGAGGCCGGCGGCATCCAGTTTGGCGCGCAGGTCGAAAACAAGGTTCGGGTCCGTGGTGGCCGAAAGCTCCGCCGTCGTGTAGTAAGCCTTAAACGCCTCCAGGACCTCCTCCGTGCCGTTCACGAAATCCACGACGTACGTTGTATCCTTGCCCGGATAGGCCCGGTTCAGCCGGGAAAGGGTCTGCACCGCCTGAATTCCGGCCAGTCGTTTATCGACATACATCCCGCAGAGCAGAGGCTGGTCGAATCCGGTCTGGAACTTGTTCGCCACGAGCAGTATCTGGTACTCATCGCCCTTGAAAGCCTCCCGAATATCGCGCCCCTTCAGGTTGGGGTTCAGCGCCATGCTGTTCTCCGTGAAGCCGTCCGGCCCCGACTCCTTGTCGATCACCTCGCCGGAAAAGGCGACGAGTGTCCGCATCGAGTACCCGCGCGCCTTAATACATTTGTCGATAGCCAGTTGCCAGCGCACGGCCTCCAGGCGGCTCGCGACCACGACCATCGCCTTGGCCTTCCCATCGAGCAGCGGCGCGACATAGGCGCGAAAGTGCTCCACCACCGTATCGACCTTCTGCGCGATATTGTACGGATGAAGCCGCACCCAGCCCATGATCCGCTTCAGCGCCGCGCTCCGGTCGACCTCCTTGTCCTCCACCTCCATCCCTTCATGCGCCAGCTTGAAGGCCAGGCTGTACGGCGTGTAGTTCCGCAGCACATCCAGGATAAACCCCTCCTCGATGGCCTGTCGCATGGAGTAGACATGGTACGGGACCGGCACGTTGTCGTTCGCCGGTTTGCGCGTAGGATCGGGGCGTGTGCCGAATATCTCCAGCGTCTTGTTCTTCGGAGTGGCCGTATATGCCACAAACGTGATGCCGCTATCATTCGCGCGGGCCGCCATCTGCGCCGTCAGGACATCCTCCGAGCTCACCTCGCCGCCGTCGGCCAGCTCGGCAAGCTCCTCCGGCGAAAGGACCTCTTTCAGCTTCGCCGCCGCATCTCCCGTCTGCGAGCTGTGCGCCTCGTCGGCGATCACGGCAAAGCGCTTGCCCTGCGCCGCCGCCAGCTTGCGCACCGCCTCCAGCGCAAAGGGAAAGGTCTGGATCGTGCAGACGACGATCTTCTTGGAGCCATCCAGCGCCACCGCCAGCTCGTTGCTCTTGCTTCCGGCGCTGCCCTTGATCGTCGCCACCACGCCGCTCGTCCGCTCGAAGTCGAAAAGCGCCTCCTGAAGCTGCGAGTCGATCACCGTCCGGTCCGAGACAACCAGCACGGTATCGAACATCTTCTTGTGTCCCGCGTCGTGCAGCTCCGCCAAAAAATGCGCCGTCCACGCAATGGAGTTCGTCTTGCCCGATCCCGCCGAATGCTGCACCAGGTACTTCCCGCCCGCCCCCTCCGCAAGCACTGCGGCCTGAAGCTTGCGCGTCACGTCGAGCTGATGATAGCGCGGAAAGAGAACCTTTTCTATCTGCTTTTTCCGGTTCCGCTGCCCGATCAGGTACCGGCCCAAAATCTCCAGCCAGCTATCGCGCTGCCACACCTGCTCCCACAGATACGCCGTCCGATGCCCGCCCTTCGGGTTCACCGGGTTCCCCGCCGCGCCGTCGTCCCCCAGGTTGAACGGCAGAAAC
>JAYTEU010000491.1:0-2376 GCA_043734985.1 Chthonomonadaceae bacterium | reverse complement strand
CCGACGTTGATGGCAATATCGTTCGCAAGAACACGCTAACGTACCAGTCGGGGAAATACGCCGGAGACCAGCACGGGCGCGAGGAACACGGTTATATCCCGTGGCAGTTCAATCTGCCCGACCCGGGTTATGAGGCTGCATGGAAATTCCTGATGGATCCGGACTACTTCTATGCCGACCGGGGCCCGACCACGGTTGAGCGGCACGATCCGCTCTTCGTGCTGAAGCAGTCATGCTGCTGGTGGAGCGGGCAATCCTGGCCTTACGCCACGGCGCAGACCCTCAAAGCGTTCGCCAACCTGCTCCAGAACTACCAGCAGAAGTACGTGACGCGAGCGGATTACGTGAAGCTGCTGCACATATTCGCCGTCTCACATCGAAAGGACGGCGTTCCCTACCTTGCGGAAGCGCTGAACCCGGATACAGGCTCGTTTCAGGGCCACGACTCTTATAACCACAGCGAACACTACTTCCATAGCAGCTTTAACGACCTGGTGATCACGGGTCTCGTCGGACTGAAGACGCGGCACGACGACGCGCTGGAGATTGATCCCCTGGCGCCGGCGTCCTGGCCGTGGTTTGCGCTTGATGACGTGCGCTACCGAGGCCGCCGAATGAGCATCTTCTGGGATCGCGACGGCTCCCATTATCATCGGGGCGCCGGTCTCCAGGTTCTCATCGACGGCAGAACGGTCGCCAAACGAGCGGCGCTGGGCAAAATCTCGGTAAAGCTGCCCCCTGTATTGCCATCTCGCGTCGATCGGGTCGCTGCACGCAACTATGCCATCAATAATGACGGCGACTACTATCCCCGGCTGACGGCATCCTATACCGGCGCCGACACGTCTCTTAGCAATCTGACCGACGGCAACATCCGATACACGCAGAACCCCCCTAACCGCTGGACTGCCGCCGGTTCGCCCGGCGCAACAGACTGGATCGTGCTCGATCTCGGAGCGCCGCGCCGACTGAATCAGCTGAAGCTCTACTTTTTGGACGATGGCTCGGCCGATGCGCCGCCGGCGAAGTACGAGGTGGAAACCTGGGATGGCGGGTCATGGATTGCCCTCACGGAAACGTCGCGCGCTCCAGCGGTCCCTATGGGCCGGAAGGCGAACCTGATCTCGTTCCTCCCGCAAGACATTCGGAAGCTGCGTTTCGTTTTCACGCATTCGGCGAAGGGTAAGACCGGGCTCAGCGAAATCGAGGCGTGGGGCGAAGGCAAGTCGGTCTATGCCGCCGCGCCTCCTCCCCTGGGAAACTTGGCGCTGAACATGAAAGGCGAGGGATTTCCTATGGCGAGCGCCTCATTTCATGATGTCTATGGTGGCGTCCCGAAATCGGCGAACGACGGCCGCGTGAATTTTCGTCCGACGCCGGTGAATCGGTGGACGAGCTACGGTTCGAGGAACGATACGGATTGGCTGGAGATCGACTTCGGAGCGCCAAAAGAGGCTGGACGCGTTGAGCTGTATATTTATGACGATCATGGCGGAGTGCAGCCCCCGGCAGACTACAAAGTGCAGTACTTTGCTGACGGCGCGTGGCGCGATGCCGATCACCAGGTAAAAGCGCCGACGGCGCCCGTGGGCAGCGCCGTCAACTCGGTGACCTTCACCCATGTGACGACACAGAAGATCCGCGTGGTCTTTATGCACCGCGGACAATCACGCAGCGGTGTTACCGAGATGGAGGTGTGGAAGGAGTAGGGGCAGGCCTTTTCCTCGTGACCCGTCCGATTGATTATGGCGCGACACCGACCACTCAATACGCCGTTGTGCGGATGTAAGGGCCGGTTATTCCAGGGATAATTCAACCACGATTCGAGATCCAGCCCACAGACGATCCTATGGCAGAATTCATGCGTGTTCGAATTAACCATTCTGAACCAACTCCATCGGTTCGATCTGGGTGAGAACGCTTTTGGCTGTTCTCCGAGTGTCCACGATTTCATCCTGGGTCTCAGCGATCGCGACCTGAGTCAGTACCTATCTAGCTATCCTGAAACCGCTGCTACTCTCAAGTATCGCATCTCCGAACTTGCCGCGATGCTGCGGTCGGGCGAGATCGACGTGGCGAACTGCTCAATCTTCGAGGGGCTGCAGCAGCCCGGCCTGGCGCTGGTTCCGAATATTTCCATCTCTGCCGACGGTGCGGTGAAGAGTGTCCGGCTTTTCAGCAAGGTTCCGCTGGTGGATATGCGGACGGTCGCGCTCGATACCAGTTCGCTCACTTCGACGGCTTTGACGCGGATTCTGCTTAAGGAGTCGTTCGGGGTTACGCCTGAGTACCACCACCACGCCCCGGATTTGAGCGCCATGTTAGCGCAGTTCGATGCCGGGCTCATCATCGGCGACCTGAAGCTCTTCGACCTGG
>JAYTEU010000490.1:0-5870 GCA_043734985.1 Chthonomonadaceae bacterium | reverse complement strand
TTACGGAGGCTCCGGGGGTATCGACACCGGGATAGAGGAACTGGACTTTATCCTTGATAACGAAGAGCCAGTAGCCTTGGTACGGCACCATTTCGAAGCCGAAATTGTCCTCGAGGACGTAGTGCCAGTTTTGTGCGTTGATGTCGGTGGTGTCGTAGTAGAACACTGCCGGCTGAATCCACCGGTGAAGCGGATCCGCTGCATCGACAGTACTGATCAGACCGCCCGTCGCCGGGTCAAAGACAGTGACCTCGGAGAACCGCACATTGAAGATATTCGGCGAGCCGATCTGATTCCAGCCGCGCGGGTAGTCTCTGGGAAACGGGACCGAAGTTGGCTGGACCTGGTTAGCGAGCGGCGGATATTTCTCACATTCAATCGTAAGCGTTTTGTCCGCCGTAAGCCGGCTTCGCAGCCAGTAGGCGCTGCCCGGAACAAACGTGTTGACTGGCTCGTAAATACCCGCCGACGGATTCCACCGCACCAGGTCAAAATCCGGAGAGGGCTGGTTTGCGTTGAGATGAAAGATCGTGGAAGGCGGCACGTTCCCAAAGATGAACGGAAACGAAACCATCTTGTATAAGCCTTGAGTCGTGTTCGTACCCGGAAGGTTCAGGACCGCAGGGACAGGAACCTCGATCGTACGCTGGACACTCTTGCCGTTTCCAAGGTTTGGTGACGCCGTTACCGAATAACGAAGTTTACCGCTCGCAGGTTTGGCGGCGTCCACCATAACTTGCCATGAAGCCGAACCTTCCGAACCTGGAGCAACATTTAAGACCGTCTTCGGATTGGTCTCTCCCGGAACAAGGATAAGCCCCTTTGGCAAATCGAGAAATAGCGTAACAGGACTGATTGTAATTCCACCTGAAGCGCTGAGATCGGTCTCGTTCTGAACGAACGCGGAAATCGTAAAGGTGCTGGGCGTGACCGTACATCCGGTCGGAACACCGTTTGCGTCCTTTGTCGTAAGTAGGCCGAGCGCAAGGGGGCCGCTGACGCTGAGCGACACAGGTGGAGTAAAATCGGTATCCGACGACGATTCACCGACATAGGTCACGATAGAAACCGTTTGTCCCGCGGCTACTGCCTGTTCGTCCCAATAACAGGTAACGGCTGCATCCGAAGCGCCCTTGTCTTCCAACTGAACGTTAGGATCCGGAACGAAGTTCCAGATGGCGTTGTAATCTCGACCGACCACACCCGCAGGTGGCGTCGGATTGAATCCATTAAGCTTAAAGAGATCGCCATATGCAAAACGTGTCGGGCGCGTTGGCTCCTGCTGGCCGGAGTTAAGCGGAGCAAGAATTCCGCGAATGGATCGAATGCGGGGAACGGTACTGCCCGACGCGGGATTGCCCAGGACGAACACATCCCAAAAAGGAGGAACCTGGCCCCCGGCGAGGATGGTCTCCCTGTGTAGATAGGGCGCGTTGGGCAGCCGTAGCGGCCCGCCAAGCGTAAAGTTCGGCGCACCGGCAGTGACGAAGGTCGTATCGATGTCTTCCGTAAACGCGAGGCCTACCCGATGCGTGGTTCCCGGGCTGTTGTTCTTGATGTCGAATTCAAAGCGAACCTGATCGTGAACCAGGCTGGCCTTAAGATCGATTTCAATGCGCGGATCGATCGTAGTCCCACTTACAACGATGGGAAGCGTCTGCCAGGCTGCTTCGATGTGGTTGCCCACAATACGGGGAGCGCGGAGCCATACCCCGTCGCTCTGGGCGCCGGACGCATTTCGTCCGAATATGTAGTCGTAGCCGCCGCCGCCGCCCTTGCCGCCATCGACGCGCACGAAGAGGCGGGTTCCGACAAGAATGGGCGATGCTCCCACGGCCTCGATCCCGTTGCCGGTAAGCGCAACGGGACCGTACAGAAGAATAGCGGAGGGGTCAGCGGTGTTGCCCGCCGAAGTCTCCACCTGGAACGTGCCGCCAACATTCTTGCCAGACCCGACAAAGAGCGACAGACTGCCGTTCGATATCGATTGATAGAGGTTGTCGCCCGTGCCGACCTGGGCGTTAGCCTGGTTACCGGCCGCCATCAGGCCGGTGGCAAGCAGAAACAACCACGAGTATCGGGCTGCTCTGGCTGCTGTCAATGAAATCCACCCCATGAGGAAGTCCTCCCTGTTGACTCAAATCAGATTGCGGCACGGCCGGGGGAACCTCCGCGCCAAAGCCAGAAAATAAATGTCTCGCCCGCAGCCCGGCGTCGGGGTCCGGGACCAAGCGACGATATTGTCGGGGGGAGACCGTTTTATCACAATAGAAACGGTTCCGCTGTGACCGGCGGCCACGAGGGCCACTAACAATGAGCGTTCCGTGGACTATCCGTTCCGACCGGAATACCGGCAGGAACGGATAGTTGTCAGGATGTGGTCTATCGGCCGGTTAGAATGAGCGGCAGACTTACTCGCGACGTCTGTCCCTCTGTGGTTGCGGCCTGGAATTGCAGTATGTACGAGCCGGCGGCAACTGCATGCCCGGCGGCGTCGAGCCCGTTCCAGGAGAGCGAATTGTCGCCTGACGTAACCGCTCGGGTCACGATCTGCGCAACCGTGTGCCCGCCCGCGGTCATAATTGACACGGACACATTCGCTGGGGTCGACAGACTGTAACCGATGTTGTAGATGCTCTGAGCGCGTCCGCCGGCACGGCTAGGATTGACTATGATATTCGTAAACAGCGGATGCCCTGAAATACCGGCGGTCGGCCGCGCGACCAGGGAGAAGCTTCGCGTCCCCGGCGTAGAACCGGAGTTGAATTGATAGGAGCTCGCATTGCGAACGTCGAGCGATCTACCGGTCACCTGATCGGTCAGGATGACACTGTAGTTCTTCGGCAGAGTTCGAGCATTTGGCCACTCAACGGTAACGTTGGCATTGGCCTTATCCGTTGCAACAACGAAGTTCCATAGTTTGGTACCACCGAGCGATCGAAGATCCTGAGCAAAGGCCATGGAAGGCGAATCCGACCTAACCAACGATAGCGAGACCGTGCTGTCCGGCTTCGGCGGCTTCGGCACCTTTGTTCGATCGTTACCATCGGTGGCATTGGCCGCCATACCGACGAAGTTATTACTGTCACTCTTATCGCCCACATGTGCCCGCAGCTGAAGCTTCCAGCTTGAGGATCCAGCGGCGCGGGTTGCTGAAGCGGAGGAGCGCACGGTCGCGCTGCGGCCAAGCGTTCCGCCCGCGGGAGTGGGGGTAACGATCAGGCTTATAACAGTGCCGGGATTCAGGTTGGACGAATCTCGTGGTACGACATATACCCAGTGTCCTTCCCACGACTGCAGGAGGCCATCGGGAAGCGTGGAGAACTGATAATCGCCGTTGACGAACCGGTAGATGTGCGGAAGAATGAGCTTCTGGTCCACTGCCTGGGATATCGGCAAATGCGCTCCGGTTGAAGTTTCCACTACTAGGGAGTTAAAGGGTACGGAGTATGTGTAGGGATCTCCAACAATATTCCATCCCTCATGAAGCGGAATCTTGAACGGAGAAGTTGGGAACGACATACCGAACGTAATGACGGGTATCGCCGCCGGCGCGTCGATAAAATAGCCAAGACCGATCGGACGTGTATCGACGACCTGACCGTTGCCTGCCGATGTCGGCGTTACGAGCGCCGGAGTACTGCTGCCACTGGGCTGCGGCCGGAAGGAGGCGTTAATATTCGCTTTCGGATCGGAACCGAGGAGCTTCGCATACGGACCTACGGTCGCGCCTACCTGCGATCCCAATTCGGCCGGCAGAAGATATCGATACAGAGTCGCGGTGGTTCCGAGAAGCTGTGGGACATCGCGAAATTGACCTGTATACGGCGACGGCGCATCCGCGGGCGGCTCGTAGTATGGAATCGAGATCATGGATAGGCCGGACGGAATGGTATGCGGCGTGATGGTGAACAGGCGCGTATCCGTCGCGGTGAGGCCGCTATTCGTATCGATGCCCTTGATCGTTACGGTGTGCTGGAAGAAACCGATCGTCGGAAAGGCCACTCGAAACGAAATAATAAAGTTCGGATTTGGTACTCCAATACAGGCTCCCACTATATTAAAATCGGTAATACCCTGCGGCAGATTTCCGGCGATAAGCTGGCTTAACGGGATCGTCTTCGCGAGCGATGGGATACTCGCATCCAGGGTGATCGTAACGTTGTCGCATGTGACATTATTGAAGTGAGCGGAGATCGTTGGTTTGAACGTCTCAACGGGTGGCGGAATTAAGTTCGACGGATCAGAGGAATTACCGTTCAAGTTCAGGCCGTCCGGTGAAAGAATGGTGGCCTGTATGGACACTCTTGCAAGCGCCGCGTATGCATCAAGAATGCCGTACCCGTACTTAGGGTCTGGGAGTACCGGAAGGCTGGCGTGCTCAGCAGTCTGTAGAAGTACGTCTTTCGCAATCTGCGGGGTGACGCCCGGCACGGACATAAGCAGTCCGACGACAGCGGTGACGTGAGGTGCAGCAGAGGACGTGCCGTCCTCAAATCCGTATTTGCTGTTCTGCAACAGAGCGAGCACGCCATCAGCGGCGTTCCCCGTTGTACCCATGTCGCCACCCGGGGCGGCGATATCGACTTTACCGAAACTCGAATAAGGTGTGATCTTCCGATTACGGTCGAGAGCGCCGACTGAGATAATGTGCGGATATCCTGACGGGGTTACAGTCGGGTTTCCCGTACCGCCCGAGTTGCCGGCGGACGCAATCATCAAGACGCCGGCGTCCACCAGCGCTTTAGTCGCGACATAGTCCGGCGCGGTCGTATCTTTCGGGTCTCCTCCGGCGGCGCCGTAACTCATATTCACTGCGACGATGTGAAGCTTTTTGAAGTTCGCGAGAATATAGGCATACGAGTTTAGAATGGCAGGGCCATCTAAGTTGGCGTTATTCGCTTTCTGGATCTTAAGAGCCACGCATTTTATATTCTGCCAGCAGATGCCCGCAACGCCAATGCTATTGTCGGTCTTGGCGAATGCAATGCCGCTCGTAGCCGTTCCGTGGTCAAAGGGCGATGTGTTGGTTCCATCGGCGGTAATATTGCTGTCATTGTCGGCAAAATCGAAGCTGCCCGGGTCGAACTGCCCCATTGCATCTTCGTGCGCCGGATCATACCCGCTATCGATCCAGCCGAGGTTGACATTCGCGGCGCCCCGCTGCAACACCCAGGCTTGCGGCATATTAATTAGCTTAAGGTTCCATTGCTCGCCTGACTTGTACCGAGGATCGTTGGGCTCAAGTATCGACGAAATCGAATTCACCTGCGTTGGTCTATAAATAAGCGACGGCTTTACGTACCGAACCCGCGCATCTGCCCGTAGCGCCGCGACCGCGGCTGTAGTATCATTGTTATTGCGACGCACGGCGGGCAGTTCCAGTACATAGCAGTCCTGAAGGAGCAGCGGCGTCACGGAAAGGGGATTAACCGTAGCGGCGAGCGCCTCAGCGTCTGCCTTGGGTACGCCCGGCTGCATATACAGAATGATTTCACCCGCGACGAAATCTGCATCAGCCCGCGCGCGTGTTGCTAACGTTGAACCTAATATGGCAAGCCCGAGTGCAATCGGAGGGAGCATTCGATTCAATTTCATACAATTAACTCCTATCCGGGGGGTCTTCATGGGTACGGGTTCCCCGGCTTTCGCCGGGGTTCCCTTTTGAATTTAAGGCACACCGTCCCGTATATGTAGTCGGTTAACTCTTAATGGCGGCCGCGGCCGGCGCCGGTCAGAATTTCCTGCGGGGTCAATACACGGTTCTGAGATACACCTCGGCCGATCACGGTGTCGCCCGGCAGCGGAAGCCGATTGAATGCTTTACCGCTGTACGTCTTGTTCAGTATGCTTGCCAGTCGGCCCGGCGG
>JAYTEU010000489.1:0-9625 GCA_043734985.1 Chthonomonadaceae bacterium | reverse complement strand
ATGATGGCTGGGGGTTAGGTGATGCTTGACGGCGCCGAATCGGATATTGTCGTGGTGGGCGGCGGCATCATCGGGCTTTCGATCGCATGGAGTCTCGTGAAGGAGGGACTTTCCGTCGTCGTACTGGAAGCGGGGCAAGTCGGCGGCCAGGCAACCGGCGCGGCAGCAGGGATGCTCGCGCCACTGGCCGAGGCGCACGAGCCCGGTCCCTTCCTCACGCTTGGCCTGGAGAGCTTGCGCCTTTATCCCGCGTTTGCAGCGGAGCTTCACGAAGAGACCGGTATCGATCCCGAGCTGATCGGACCCGGAATGCTTCGGGTTGCAATGACCGATGAAGAGGCGTATCAGCTTAACCAAGATTGGGAATGGCAGCAAAGTCTTGGCCTTGCTTCAGACCATCTTAGCGCTAAGGAAGCGCGGCTTCTTGAGCCGGCCCTTTCTCCGGATGTTCGCCTTGCCATACGGTCTCCCGAGGAGCGCAACGTGGAGCCGAAGCGCCTGATGCGCGCTCTTGCGCTTGCATGCGCGCGGCGCGGGGTCCGAATAGTCGAAGGTGAACCGGTAGTAGACTTTGAACGCGAGGGCGCCGTGATCACGGCGGCGATGACCCCTGGGCAGCACTTTTCATGCGGCGGCGTTGTGATTGCAGGAGGTGCGTGGTCCGAGCTCCTCGGTCGCCGGCTTGACTGTATGCTGCCCGTCTATCCCGTTCGGGGCCAAATATTGTCGCTGGGCTGCATGCCTCCGCCAATACGCCATACGATTTACAGCCTGACCGGCTACCTGGTTCCAAAGGCTGACGGTCGAATAGTAGTCGGCGCAACGGAAGACGAGGCGGGATTCGATACGCGAACGACGGTAGGTGGAATAGGACGCCTGTTAGCCATGGCTCCCGATCTTGTGCCGTCGCTGGTTTCCGCCCCATTAGACAGTGTATGGGCCGGATTGCGGCCTGCGAGCGCGGATGGCATGCCGATAATGGGACGCCTCGGCGACTGGACGAACGTATACGCCGCGTGTGGGCATTTCCGCAATGGAATTTTGCTGACACCCGTAACAGGCGAGGTTCTGGCACATGAGATCATGGGCTCCAAGCCACATCCGCTCACCCTTGCGTTCCGCCCTGACCGGTTTGAGACACTTTCCCACACCTTAGAGGGAGTATGATCGTTCCGACACCTACGATTATGACCATTGCGGGCTCCGACCCGTCGGGGGGCGCCGGTATTCAAGCGGATCTGCGTGTGTTCGGCGCGCTCAGGGCCTCGGGCCTCTCCGCAATTACTGGGACCACGGTACAAAATAGTCTGGGCGTTCGGTCCGTGTATCCAATTCCGGCGGACAACCTCTACCGGCAAATCGAAGCCGTGCTCGAAGATATCGATGTCGCAGCGGTCAAAATCGGCATGCTTTGCAGCGTGGACCAAGTTCGTTCCGTTGCGGACGCATTACGTCGATTCCGCCCAGCAAACGTCGTGCTGGATCCCGTGCTCGCCTCCACCGGTGGATACCCACTGCTTGATGCTGCCGGCCTTGCTGTATTGCTAACGGACCTATTGCCACTCTGCGATCTTGTTACCCCCAACATTCCCGAACTTCAAACCATTACGGGCATGCCGATCGGCGATGAACGAGAGCGAACGCTCGCCGCAAAGATGCTCCTGGACCGTGGCGCAAAGGCAGTGCTGATCAAGGGCGGACACCTACCGGGCGCACCTATTGATGTGCTGACTAGCCAATCTGTTACCGAGCTTAAGTCCGCAGAGGATTGCTGGACCAAGTTCGTTTCGGAGCGCGTCGCGACGGAGCATACGCATGGAACCGGATGCCTGCTCTCGTCCGCGATTGCCTGCTATCTTGGTTATGGCTTAACTCTAGAGATGTCCATCCAGAAGGCTAAGACGCTTCTCACGCGCGCGCTTAGAACACCCACAATCGTAGGATGCGGGCGAGGCTATCCGGATGTCATGAAGGCGGTGAGGTTGGCCGTGAAGGACGAGGATTCAGTGTCATCAGTGAAGCATGAAGCGCGGCGGAACCTACTAAGAGGCTCCCTCTATGTTATCACCGACTCGGGCCTGCGACCGGATCGCAAGATCGAGGATATCGTGCAAGAAGCGCTCGCCGGCGGCGCTCGCGTAGTTCAGCTTCGGGAAAAGGCGCTCGGTAGTACGCAGTTGATCGCACTGGCCAAGCGTTTGGTCGAGCTGTGTCGCCGACACAATGCAATGTTGATAGTCAACGATCGCGTCGATGTCGCCGCCGCCGCCGACGCGGACGGAGTCCATCTCGGCCCCGACGATATGAGTCCGATCGACGCACGAAGGGTACTCGGCCCAGACTGCCTGATCGGCGTTTCCACCGGTACCGTGGCAGAGGCCATTGCGTGCGCCCCATTTGCGTCTTATCTAGGGGTGGGGGCCATATTTGGATCCAAGACCAAAAGCGATGCTGGCGCCGCTATCGGACCGGATCGGATTACGGAAATCCGCGATGCGCTGACGGACAAGACGATTCCACTTGTGGCTATTGGCGGCATCACGGCCGACAATATCAGCATGGTCGTTCGTGCCGGGGCCGATTCCGCCGCAGTGGTTTCTGCCGTCATAGGCGCGCCGAATATGCGTGCCGCGACGGAGAATCTCCTCGCCAATCTTCGCAAAACCGCACAGCCTTCGTGATCTGTACTTCGTTTGTTCCCCGATCTTATCGTCAAGCAGCGACCCCGCAAATACCGATTTCCGCACGGCACTGTCAAAAACACCTGCATAAAATTTAGGAACCCTCCGATACTTCTAGAGGAAGCAACCGATGCCCCGCCATTATGGCCGGCTATTGAACGGGAAATTGCTTACTCACCTTTGGGGAGAAGAATGCGATGCAGATCAAGGAGTTCGAGGCTCTTACCCTGAAGGAGTGCCTTAAGTTAGTGCGAAGCGCCATGGGGCCGGACGCCGTAATCCTGGAGACACGGAAATTCCGCAAGGGCGGACTGATGGGGATGGGCGCCCACGATGCGGTCGCAATTGTGGCCGCCACCGGTATCACCGTCGATAGCGACAAGTTGATAGAGCGTGCCCCCACTTCCGGAATCGCTTGCAAGAATTCCGACGTCGATCGGGTCGAATATGCGGCGCATACTGCAGCTCTGGAGCCCGAGCGAACCGAGCAGAGCGCACAAGTGCGAGCAAGCGCAGTCCGGCGCGTTGCCGCGCGCGGAATGTACGGCGCCGCCAACGGAGCCCGAGCCGATTCTCGGTCCCAGACGATTTCCTCCCCAATGGTCAGTGGACGGGACGCCTTCGCCGCGCTGCTGGCGCCGGGTTCTGAACCGCTTGAACGCCCTAGCCGCAGCTCCACGCCAACTGTAAGCGCCCGTGTTGTAGCGTCGCCGAAATCGAGCCTCCCGGTTGAAATTAGTGGGGGCGCTGCTTCAAAATCGCCCGCTCCCGCCAAAAGAGTCGAACCGGCCGCCGCGCCACGACGGGCTGACGACATTCCGTACCTGGAGCGCGCGATAGGCGAGATACGCGAGTGCCTGATCGCCCTTCAGCGCGAGCAGCGCGAGAGCCATGAGCGCACGGTATCCGCCGTCGTTTCCGCCGTAGCTCCCGCGGTCTCGGCTGCCAACTCCGCTGGACATGCCATTTTTGGAGAAGAGCCTCATCCACGCTTTCCCGATTTGCAGGCGCAATTGCGCGGCAGCGGGGTTTCTGAGTCGCTGATAATCGACCTATTTGACCAACTGCCGGAAATGGGCGCCTGGAGTGAACAGGCGCAGGCTGCCCTGGCAGTCTCCGCCATAAAGGATTTGATAACTCGTCGTGTTGCAACGGCCGGACCGATTGAATTGACTCCCGGTCGCGCGAAAGTCGTTGCTCTGATCGGTCCGACAGGTGTGGGGAAGACCACGACGATTGCCAAACTTGCGGCACAATTCGCATTGATCCAAAAGAAGCGCGTCGCTCTCCTAACGGTCGATACCTATCGGATCGCGGCCGTCGAGCAGCTCAAGACCTACAGTCAGATAATCGGACTGCCGGTTAGTATCGGATACAGCACGGCTGAAGTACTGCCGATCTTACAGCAATATGCCGACTACGACCTGATACTCATCGATACGGCCGGACGTAGCCAGCAGCATGCAATGCAGATCGGCGAGTTGAAGGCTCTGCTGGACGTCGTGGATTGCGAGACACACCTGGTACTGTCCGCGCCCACGAAAGAGTATGACATGGTGGATGCGGCACGAAGGTTCGCCGCGGCGCGGGTCGACCGCTTGATCTTCAGTAAATTGGATGAAACCGCGAGTTACGGCACGCTGCTGAACGTTGCGGATCAGACCGGTATTCCGATCTCGTATATCACCACGGGGCAGAGCGTGCCGGAGGACCTGGAGATTGCCGAAAGCGCTAGGCTTGCGGACATGATCCTGGCATAGGCGCTCGTAGCAAGGCAAAGTTTCCGTCCGACTTGACAGATCGGCAATCTATAGATATAATGACAAGAGTACTTTGTATTTCAAAGTACTCTTGTCATTATTCGATTTATCCATTGGCAAGTGTATAAGGGCGCCCCCTAACCCTCCACCCGCACGCGGGTACACGGTCTGGGGGAACTAGCCGTTACGAAGTGCTACGACTCCCCCGAGATTGCGGGTACCCGCGTGCGGGTGTATAGGGCGATCTTTGCAAACACTCTAAGTCTGGAGGAGAAATATGAGCGCAGCAGCATTAGGCCATTCACAAATTGCCAACTTGGGATCACCTTGCGGAAGGAAAATAGTCCTTGCAGACGTGGCGGGCTTCTGTTTCGGTGTTCGGCGCGCGATCTCGATGACGGAGCGAGCACAAGAGGCGGGCCTGGGCAGCATAACTACGCTTGGACCCATCGTTCACAACTCCCAGGTGATCGAAAGACTGAGAGCGCGCGGAATCGGTGGCGCCCAGAACCTTGCCGAGATTGAGAAGGGGACCGTAGTCCTCTCCGCGCACGGGTCCGCGCCTATTGTAATTCGAGAGGCGCACGAGCGAGGGTTAGATATCCTTGATGTCACCTGTCCATTTGTTACGAAAGTGCATAGGGCCGCAAAGAATCTCCTAAACCAGGGATACGACGTGATACTTGTTGGCGATCCTGGGCACACCGAGGTCAAGGGAGTATTTGGCGCAGTCGAGGAGATCGGTGGGACGATCCGCCTTGTCTCGTCGCCCGAAGAGGTCGCCTCAATGCCGCTTGGAAACAAAGTGGGCGTCGTTTGCCAAACGACCCAGCGGAGCGAGACATTTGCTCGCGTGGT
This sequence comes from Chthonomonadaceae bacterium, assembly GCA_043734985.1. GTDB lineage: Bacteria > Armatimonadota > Chthonomonadetes > Chthonomonadales > Chthonomonadaceae > DATGJU01. The sequence goes on along the minus strand of JAYTEU010000489.1, from coordinate 4,326 downwards.
GGCGGAGGTCTGTTTACGGGCAACCGACGTACGCGCCATAAACACCGTTTGCAGTGCGACCGAGGAGCTTCAGACAGCAGCGATAAAATTAGCGAAGAGCGTCGATGTTGTTCTGGTGATTGGGGGCGCGCGAAGCGCAAACACGCGCCGTCTGCGCGAAATCTGTGAACGGACCGGAACGCCTGCCTACCAAGTCGAAACGGCGAAGGACATCGACATGGCTTGGCTGGAGGGGCACAACGTGGTCGGGTTGACTGCAGGCGCATCCACGCCGGATTGGCTCATAGAAGAGGTTGCCATGGCAGTTAACGGCGGGGAATTGCCCGAGGGCTGGAACTTGCATCATCCCGATGAATAGCGGTACAGATTGCGATGTGTCAGATTTCGTCGGGGCTTGCAAGGCGTTCAGCGAGCCGGGCGCGCTTCGCAAACATCGTCAATAGTTGGATCTCTTCCTTGCTGAATTCGCGCGGTTGGACCGAGTAGATTTCGATTACCCCGACGGTGCGCCTGCCTGCCTTCAGCGGCACGCCAACGTAGGAAGCGGCGTGTTCCCGATGCGGCACGCCAGGTGGATGCGCACGCGAGTCTTCGGCTAAATTGGAAAGAACGAGCGCCTGCCCGCGCCGGGCAACCCAACCGGCCAGTCCTTGACCAAGGGGAATCTGCGCCTCGGGGGGTGCAGTCGCCCGGAAGCGGCTGGATGCGCGGACCTGAAGTAATTCTCCGTCGCTGCTGTAAATCGCGCACCTGTCTGCGCGCATGATCTCGATAGCGAGGTCCGAGATCACCTGGGGCAGATTGCCGTCGAACGACGATCCGATGGCGTGCGCAATTCGGCGTAGGTACCGTGACATTTCGTGCGAACGCGCTCGGGCCAAGCGATATTGAAGCGCGTTGAATGTCGCCACCGCGGCCTGGTTTGAGATTGTGTAGAGCAGCTCCATTTCGCCGACCGTGAACAGCCTGCGGCGCGAGGTCATCGCCATCAGAATACCGATTACGTTCTCGCCGACGTGCATTGGAACACATAACACCGAGGAGACGCCAAATCGCTCCAGCGATGCAGACCTGTCCCTGGGGTCTGCGCTGATGTTCGCAACGGCCTGTGGCGTTTGCCATTCGTAGACCCATCCTGGAATACCCTCGCCGATCGACGGGTGGTATGCCTGAAAGTCTGTTTTGTCGATACCCCGGCTAAGGCGCGGAGTAAGCAGTTGGGAATCGGCGTCAACGAGCAGTAGGGCGAACTTGCTGACATTTAGGAGGCTGACGACGCTCCCAGCCACAAAATCCAAGACGCTGTCTACGTTGAGCGTGGAATTCACATGTTGTGAGAGGTCGTAGAGAGCCGCGGACTGTTCAGCCTGTCGCTGCGCTTCTTCATACAGCCATGCGTTTTCGATGGCGATACCGGCCTGCATGCCGACTGCGGAGGTAAGACGAAGGTCGCCGTCCCGATAGGCGTGGCGCTGTAGGCTTGTTACTTGTAGCAATCCATGGATTTCATTGCGACTCTTGATCGGAGCGATCATTACTGAAAGCGCTCGCGCCCGCTCCGAGATGTCCACAAAGCCCGGTTCGGTATCGGTATCCGATATCAGCCATGGGTGTCCGGTTAAGAGGCTCTGTGCGTGAGGTCCAGACTCGACGGAGAGTTGTATCTCCCGTTCCTCCTCGATCAACCCGCGCTCGGCAGCAATAAACAGATGCGTACGCTCATCGTTAACGAGGAATAGAACCGCCGTATGGTATTCGATGTGGCTGCACAATGCGTTCAGGACGTTTTCCATTACCTGCTGAACGTTGAGGTTACCTGAAACTGTCTGCGCGGCGTCGTACAGTACCGCGACTTCACGACTACGGTCGCAGGCGAGCGCCGCGTTTACGGTTTCCTGGATCGCAAGGGCAACAAATCCCGCCAGCATTTCGAGGAGATCGACGTCCTGAGGATCGAAGAGGCCGGAATTGCTCACATCGGCCTTATTCTGTACGACGAGAGTTCCGATACGGCGTCCGTTTTCGATCACCGGCACCACGGCCGCAGATCGCAGCGCGGGCTTTGCAGCGACTAGTTCTGGTTGCGAACCGAGCTTTCGCCTGCGGTCATCGCGGTCCGCGGGGGCAAATAGGTCGCCGGTTTCTGCGAGCTGTCGGCTGTTCATCGTCGCGGCGCACCCGGTCGCAAGCACCGATTCGGAAATTGAGTCCGCGACGCGAATCCGCAGTCCGAGAATCTGCCCCGCATTTTCGCCTGCTACGGCAACGAAATCCAACTGGTCGCCAGACTCGGTAAGGATGCAGAGCGCGGCGCTGGTAGCATCCGTCAGATGGACAGCCTCGTCGACGACCAGTTGATAAATCTCATTGATCGACACCTGGCCGGTGAGCGCGCCGATCATCCTGCGCATAGCCGTCCGCTGCTGGGCTGCCCTATTCATAGTCGGTCCTCCTGACGACGGCGCACCTTTATGTACGATTCCGTTCAAAGGCTCTGCCGTGGCAAGGTTCGATCGAACGACACCAGCGCTGCATCTCTTAGTCGCCTTGTCCGCTCATAGAGGGCATGAAGCTGCCCATAAAGGCGATCGGGCTGCTTCGTTCGCTCGGCATTACAAAGTGAAAGCCCCGTCACTATCTCACGCTCCGCCTCAATGGGCTTGCCATCCTCTATTAGGCGGTTCGCCAGCTTCTCGCGCACATCGGGGTCGTACGGATCGTCGCGAGTTATCACTCGCCACAAGGGCGAGGACTTCATCTCAGCGGTAGCGGCTTCATCAAATTGGTTAATGGCATCCGCCGCGATCTCATAGATGTCCGCATCCGGATGATCCTCGCCGAGGTCCCACTCCCACGTACGCGTGCAGAAAGCGACTGGCTGCTGAACGACCTTCCAGTATCCACCGATCGCCCGGGCATAGTCTTCTCTGCGTCGATAGACATCTGCGATCAGGTAGCTGGAATCCCCAAACCACGGCGCCGCTTCTCCTGCTCGGTGGAAGAAGTCGAGCGCTCGCTCTTCCTCTCCGTTCGAGCGTGCCGCGCAGCCGAGGTGGCTCAGACTCGCGCAATCCTGTGGGTCCAGTCCGACAAGTCGTTGGTAAAGCTCGGTATCGTTGCCGGGCAAGCGTGACTCGAACAATAGTGGGGGAATGTTTAAGAGAGAACGAAACAGCTCTAGGCGCGCTCGATCCGGCAGGGAGGAACCGGGCCACTCGTCGTCCGTCTCGTACCGTCCAGTCACGACGCTGCGACGCAGGAAGGCTTCAAAATCAGCAGCTACCGGACGCAGAAATGCCTCTCCTTCGTCCCAATAAAGAATAGGCGGAGCCGATTCTATCGTGTGTGGCCCGAGGTAAAACCCGTAAAGGCTCTCCTCTCCTGCAACCCGCCCGAAAGGCAGGAATTGCGGCACCTGACCGAAACTTCGTCCTGCTCCCGCTGCCAGCTCTTCCAGTGCAAAGAACTCGCACGGAGCGAAGAAGGTCTGCAACTGGTGAGTGTACAGGTGCCTGAATGTCTGCGGAAGCTTCCAATGCCAGAACGACTCGATTGCCTGCAAGGCATCGTCGACATTTCGAAAGGCGGCGTCTTTTTTTCGGCTCATCAATACGGCTCCTAATCCGGCCGTGTTCCGACGTCAGGATTTTCCACCTACATCGTTTGCCGTTGCCGCCGGCAGGTCGGGATCCTGTGTCGGTTTGCCTATCGGCGTGCTTGAATGAACGTCTTCCGCAACCGGGATTGCGGGGCGACCGGCCTCGATCCAGGCGGAAAGCCAGAGCGAGGCCGTGTTCTGCGCGGCGGCCTCCAGTCGCTGTACCGCAATGGGACGGGCTCGCGAACCAAATTCAGCGTAATAGTTGTAGCCGTGATCCGCATCTTTCAGCAGAGCCAGTCTGTCCGCGGCAAGAATTTCAGGGCACAGCGCCAGACTCGCGCGGGACCACTGGAATGCGGAAGCCGTCGGATTCTTTATGGGTACGGCGGCACGGGCGATCAGGTCTGAAGGTTTGATGAGCTGTTCAATGAGACCTGTTTCAAATCGTGCGTGGATACCCTTTTGCCCGGTTGACTGACCGTCGTAGTCCGATGTCGCATGAAACGGGACGTGAGCGTCGCTGACATAGTGCCCCAGCCAGGTCGATATCTCAACGATCGCTCGCGCGTCCTGCACTCGATAAGCGCGAACGAGTTTGCCGTAGTATTCGCTGATGCGCCACGGCACGGTGCCGTTCCTCTCGACCGCGGCTTTCCCCCAAATACCCACGGCGGTCCAATAGTCCTCCGGATAGGCGAGCGGTGAATCGTGACCCAATACGTCGA
>JAYTEU010000488.1:0-12553 GCA_043734985.1 Chthonomonadaceae bacterium | reverse complement strand
CATCGGAGATCCACTTCAGAACATCTCGGTGACTTCCAAGCAGTTCTCAGTAGAGAAGCTGCATGAAGTCGCCGCGCTGTTTCCGGTGAGCATCGGGCTCGGTGCCCGCGACTTAATGGGGGTTCCCAGCAAAGGCAAGAAGCGCTGACAGCGCCGAGCTGTCCGCCACCTATTGGCCGGTGTTCGCCTTCACTGTCCATTCAACTAAGTATTAGCAGGAGACTCCACGATGCTGCGCATCAACCTGTTGCCGCCGTATATTTACGACAAGCAAAAGAAAATACCGTTTATCGTCGGATCGCTGTTGCTGATTCCGATCACGCTGGCCCTTATGCTCTGGTGGGGCGCGAATGCGCAAAAAAAGCTCGACGAAGCGAATGAGCGAAGTACCCAAGCGCAGGCAAAGAAGACCGAGTACGATGACTTTGTTGCGAAGAAAGCCAAGGAAGAGGCCCTTGTAGCCGCTACCAAGCAAAAAGAGGATTTCGTCGCCAACTCCATCAAGTACAACGAATCCTGGCCAAGAGTCTACACTGCGATGCGTGACGTCACGTCGCCGAAAGTGCTGCTCAAGAGCCTGTATGTAAGCGACGATCGCAAATCGATCAACTTCACGGGCTTTTGCGCCTATGAAGAAGATCTCGTTCGCTGGTGGATGTATCTGCGCTCGCAGTCCGCGCTCTTCACGTCCGTTCACTTCAAGCTTCCTGACCATCCGTGGCCGCCGAAGGCAAGCACGGCAGCGGCGGGGGGCGGCGGGGGCAGCATGGCAATGGCAGGGCCGGGTGGCGGCGCCGGAGGCAGCAGTGGTCCGGCCATGGGCCTCGCGAACGGCGGAGGCGGCATGCCGACGGGCATGGGCGGATCTGCGGGCGGTGGCGGAATGTCGGCGGCTGGTCCGGGTGGCGGTTCGTTCGGCGGCGGCGGCGGCGCCACGGATGCAGTCGGCGATACCACCATCGAGGGTCGCAAGGGGATCAATTTTACGGCCTTTGCAACGCTGAAGGATCCCCTCGCGGGCGGGATTCCCACGCCTGTTTGGGCTGGCGGCGGGGCTGCTCCTGCTGAAGGCGGCGCGGGCGGCGGTATGCCTATGGGCAGCGGCGGTATGCCGATGGGCAGCGGCGGTATGCCTATGGGCAGCGGCGGCGCGGGCATGAGCACAAAATAAAGGAGACGCAGCATGTCGAATGCAATGAATAGACTGTTATCGTGGCATTGGCTCCTTATCGGCCTGGGCGCGTCGCTCATCCTATTTCTGATCCTCTATTTTGCGGTGATCCGGCCTAAGAATATCGAGGCCGCGAACGTCCAGACCAATGCTCAGGGCATTGAGGACGGCGGAGGGACGCCGGAGAAGGTTGCCGCAAAGAAGAAGGACCTCGAAAAGGCAAAAGTAGATACAAAGCGGATCAATAGCGCGTGGGCGGTCGAGTCTGCTGTCTATATGCCGACCATAGAGTACGATAAGGATCCGCTTCGTGCTTACGAGGCTATTCAGAATACCGGCGTATAAACGATCAACGGCAAGACCAAGGGCGTGAAGGACCTGCCCGCCATATGGGGGCAATGGATTGCGGGCTGGTACAGGAGCCAGGCTCCTTCGATCGCCACCCTCACGGCTTTTCCAATCGAATCGTTTTCAACGGACCCGAACGACGTAGCAAATATGAGGGCCATCTCGTTTCCGCAGGCGAAGCCCTGGGATGTCGAGGTGGTTGCGAAGAACTTTGACGCAGCTATGAATCATCTGCGGAAGTTCAACGGTATCCGGAAGCATGGCATGGCGGTCGTGGACAAAGTGGCAATCAGCGGCCAGAGCCCAGAACTTCATGTCCGATACTCCCTCCAACTGTACGTGATTCCACCCTCGGTACCCCCTGCCGCCGATCCGAAGATCAGCGGCGCTGGAGGCGGCGGCGCCGCTCCCGGCGGCGGTGGCGTAGGTGGCGGTATGATGCCGATGGGTAGCGGCGGTGGAAAAATGGGTGGGATGTAGACTGCATTTCCGGACGATTTCCGCGAGCCATCGTTGAAATCGTCCGCATGAGCGCCGCACATTGAGCGCGATCGGGGGAACATTTTCGTGGACAAGCAGACGCATAGATTTGTAATACTCGCCGGGCTTGGTTTGCTTACGCTGGGTACGGGTGCATGCAATCAGGCGCCCCCCGAGGACAATACCCCGGCAGTGGTCCCGACGCGAAAGCCCGGCTCCACACCTCCCGGCGCTGCAATGCAGACGCCGCCGCCCGGATCGCCGGCCAAGACACCGGGCGCTGCGCCCGCCGTGGGCGCCCCCGGGGCGGGGGCGAAGCCCGGAGCAAAGCAGCAGGCAGGCAAGAAAGGTGCTGCGCCAGGTGCGGCAATGGCCAAACCCAAGGGGGATCCGTTTGCGCCGGGCGGCTCGCCGCAGGTCGCGCCAGGCGGCTCGGCTCGGCCGGGAGCCGCGTCGGCAACGTCTGAACAGGCGCGCATTCTGGTCTATTCCGGCCGGCGTAACGATCCTTTCCTTATAGATTGGAAACTCCCTGTTCCGCCGCCATACGTGTTCGACGAGGTTGAGCCGATAAGGCTGGCGAGCATGGCAGTCGAGACCCCCCAGACTGAACCCTACGAGGTTCGTGAACAGCCCGAAATGCGGGTATCGGGAATCATGACTGGTGACGGCGTTTTTGCCATCCTGGAAAGCGGCGGCGATAAGGTCGATTTGGTGAAGCCCGGGAGCAGTGTAGATATTTCTGTACAGGGGCAAACTAAACGGACCTATAAGGTCGTCTCTATTACCAAAGACAAGGTCAAACTCCGCAGCCAGGTGGGAAACGTCATCTACACTCAAGAAGTTCCGCTGAGTGACGTGGCAATCGGAACCGCGCCTCGGTCCGGTGGAATGGGCGGACCCGCGCCCGGCATGGCGATGCCGGGTGGCGGGCGGCCTGGAGGATTGTCCGGACCGGGGGCCGGTGGGGGCGCTGCCGGACCGGGGGCCGGTGGACCCAGCGGATCGAGTGGACCCGGTGGTGGTGGTGGCCGAAGAGGTGGTGGTCGGCGCGGCGCAGGCTAATGCCGACATGCACGCGCATATTCGAAAAATAGTGGCGTGATTTCATATGCCATACTATCGGGTTGAAGCGAAACTGGTATAATAGTCTCTAATAAGCTCGCTTTCTCGGTGAATTAGTCTGACTGTGTTCGTGGGTTTGGGCTGTACTGTACAGTTCCGCTCCGGCCAGCGGTTGAAAACTTCAACCGTTTGAGGTAAAAAGATGTTTCGGGGAGACTGTTAGCGTCCCTGCCGTCGAAGCGGTGCGATTTCCCTGTCGCATCCCGGCCCGGTAAAAAGTGTTGGACGAACTCTTAGGGCAACTCAGAGGAGATTAGAATGGCAAATCGTTTTGGCCTATTGAGCCTGACGACTCTGTCGCTCGCGGGGCTCGGCTTTGCAGCTCTTCCTGTCTGCGCGATTGCGCAGGACGCCGGAGCAGCCGATACCGCATCGAACGAACAGCTTAATAAGCCTATTAACCTGGACGTTCGGAGCGCCAACCTGTACTACGCGATTACGCTGATGTTCGATCAGCTCAAAGTGGGCAACTATACAATTCCCGAACAACTCAAGTCGATGGAAGTCAGCGCTCACTTTACCAATCTGCCCCTGCGCACCGCACTTGAGACTCTCCTGAAAAACAGTGGATATACCTATAGGGTCGATGGCGGCGTCTACAGCGTGGTCGTCAAGCCTGACGAGAAGATCGAGACACCTCTAGATACGAAGACCGATACCGACACGACGATCAAGGGCAAAAAGATCTACCGTCTGACGAGCAACCAGATTATCTTCAATTCTGTCGATATAGTGACGCGGTTGGGCGGAAGGATTCTGCCTCCTTCCACTGGCGCTCAAATGGGCTCGGGTGGTGGCGGTCTCGGCGGCGGCGGCCTCGGCGGCGGCGGTCTAGGCGGCGGAACCGGTGGCTTTGGAGGCGGTGGCCTCGGTGGTGGTGGCGGCCTGGGTGGCGGTGGCGGCGGCCTGGGTGGCGGCGGAGGAGGCTTTGGCGGCGGAGGCGGGGGACGTGGCGGCGGAGGCGGGGGACGTGGCGGCGGAGGGTTCTAAAGAACCGTGCCGCTGGTTTCTCGGTGTATCTCCACGTCGCGCGCTGTGCCGCGCCTCAATCCGATAGCGGGATTGGAGGGCGATTTCAGATTTATTCTCTGATTCCCCTCCAGTAACCCGGCCGGAACTACAATAGTTCGATGTTTTCCAGGCATGCCAGACCATCGGCATCGGTCTGACCTCAGTGCGGACGGCTAAGCTTAATGCCTTCTAAATACGAACCATTTAAGCAATGAGTCCGCGCAGGCGGACTTCGTTAACTTAGACCGGCATTTCAATGCCGTGGCGCGCTGCGCCCTTATTTGAACGGCATTTCGGCTAAACTGTCCACGGCTGACGGATTGTGGTCGAAACTTCGGCCAATCGTTTTCTCGCACACTAGCATAAATCGATCGAAGCGTCCACTGTTTTAAGAGTGAGGCGCAAAGGGAGGCATGGGTATGGGCTTGCAACGACATCTGGGGCGCGCAACCGGTATCCTGGTGACCGGAGCGTTGGGCGCAACGCTGCTTTTTAGCAGCGGCGTTCTTGCCCGGGCAGACGGGGATTCCGCGCCGGGCCAACGATCCACCGTGACAAAGAATCTGGATATCGAACTGGTCGAAGCGCGACTGCAGGATGCGCTGCGGATCGTCGAGCTTAAGACCGGCATCAACTACGTCCTGACGAATCCAAACCTCCAGTACAATAAAATAACCTTGACTCTCACGGGCAAGTCGGTCGAAGTCGTGCTCAAGCAGATCGCTATCGCCGGTGGCGCCGATTATTGGCAGGACGCCGGAATCTCGTACATCGGCCCGAAGGGTTCGGCTCCGAAGATCGAGCCGGAGAAACAGCTCCCCGACCCGTTGCCCGTTCCCGATAAGCGGCGCGAAAAAACAATCCAACGATACCAGTTGATGTATTCCGAGCCTCATGCGATCCTGGCTCAGCTCGGTATCCATCGCGGGAGCGCGCTTGAAGACTATATGGAAGTCTTCCGCAACAACGTGCTTCGCACAGTAGTAAACCAATCCCTCTACGGACAAAGCGGTATGAGCGGCAACAACGGAAACGGTGGATTCACTCCGCCTATTACCGTCGTTGGTGGACAGCAGGCCGGTCCTTCGGTGGCTCCTGTTGTCCCAACCAGCAGTCGTACTGAAAACCTGCCCAATGGCTTTCCGCGAAGCGTTGGAACCTTCGGCTTGCCTCCTAGCGCCGGTGATCAGGTTGCGCATCGCGATGGCCTGGATGGCTCCGGTAACCTGAACTCGAACATCATCGAGCGCGCCGGGCAGTTCCCAGGTGGCGGCGGACAGTTCGGCGGCGGAGGTGGCCAGTTCGGCGGCGGCGGCGGCGGCGGCCAGTTCGGCGGTAACATCGGCGGTGGCCAGGGTGGCTTCGGTCAACAGCCCGGCGGCGGCGGCGGCCAGCCCGGTGGCGGTGGACAGGCAGGCGGAGCGAATTTGCTGGTCGAGTTCGGTATTACCGGTCAGGTGCTTGCCAATCCGGACAGCAATGAAATCCTCCTAATCACCGACGATCCAGCCGAGTTCGATAAGCTCAAGCAGTTGATCAAGTATCTGGATGTAAAGCCGAAGCAGTTGATGATACGCGCCGAATTCGTTACGGTGACCTCCAACGGAACCAACGGATTTGGTATCAACTGGACGTTCCAGAAGGTCAACTTGATCGGTGGCGCGAACACTGGATTCTCGACGACTAATACCGCTTTCCTGCAATTTGCCACGGGCAACCTACAGTCCGAACTCAGCTTTATTCTGACCAGTGGCCAGGGCCGCTTGGTGGCCGCTCCGATGGCGACCACGCTGAACAATGTCCCTGTCAACTTCAGCCAGACTAACTTCCAGCCTGTGTTCGTTTCTCAGCCTATAGTAACGCCGGGCGGCACTACGGTTATATCGCAGACCATCATTCCTGTTCCCGTCACGCAGGGCCTGTTTGTTCTTCCGAGGATCAACGGAGACGAGTCGATTACGCTCTTCGGAACGGCGACTTCGACTTCACTTGGCGCTCCGATCACAGGGCCGAACGGCGAGAGCTTCCCGAATATTACCGTGCAGTCGTCCCCGATCCAGCGAATCATCCGAAGCGGAGATACGATGGTCATCTCCGGTCTGACGTCCAAGAACGATGTTTTAACCGAGAACAAAGTTCCGCTGCTCGGCGACCTGCCGCTTATCGGTAATCTGTTCCGGTCGCGCAATACCACGACTGCGGATGCCGAGTTGCTCGTGTTCATTACGCCTACGATCCTTGTGGATCGGCCCTCCCAAGCGATCATCGGCGGCGGCGTCGGCGGTACGCTTACCACTCCCGGCGGCCCCGGTGGCGGCGCGGGCGGCGGCGTAATCCCTGGCGGTGGCCAGTAAGATAGCGCGAAGGTCGATTGCGGCGCTTGGCGACACGCGCCGTTGATCGACCTTCCCAGTAAGGACATTGCAAAGGTACGAACCCAGCGCGTTCAGCAGTCTGCGATACGGACTGCTGAACGCGTTCTTCTTGTCTGACGTGGTATCCTGATTGCGCAAACTGGCTTAGGTCAGGTACGAATACCGATAATGCCCCATAGGCGCAGTCGAAAGGAGAATGGTAACGTGTTTCGTTTTCTGACGGGAGGAGAATCCCACGGGCCATCATTGTCCGCGCTGATTGAGGGCCTTCCTGCAAATATTCCGCTCGATATCAACTCCATCAACGAGCAATTAATTCGCAGGCAGGGCGGATTCGGACGAGGCGCTCGGCAGCAGATCGAAACGGACCGTATCGAGATTCTCTCCGGCGTTAGGTATGGCAAGACCATGGGAGGACCGATTACGCTCTTGGTTCGCAACAGGGACTGGGAGAACTGGCGAGAGCGGATGTCGATAGAGCCGGTCGCCAATCCGGATCCGCCGATAACCCAGCCTAGGCCCGGCCATGCCGACTTCCCAGGAATGCTGAAGTATCATACCGACGACCTACGGCCGATCCTGGACCGCTCCAGCGCGCGCAACACCGCTGCGCTCGTGGCGACCGCGGCCATCTGCAGGCATCTCCTCAGCCAGATCGGGATGGAAGTCGTAAGCCACGTGGTTATGATCGGAAACGCGTGGGCGAGGTTCCCATCCAAGGTCGATTACCGCGAACTGGCAGTCCGCGCCGAAGCCTCGACAGTGCGCTGCGCCGATCCCGTCGCCGAACGGGAGATGATCTCCAGGATCGAATTCTGTATGGCGGAGGGTACCCGCGACACGCTTGGCGGCGTATTCGAAGTGGTCGCCCTGGGCTGTCTGCCGGGTCTCGGTAGCTTTGCCCACTACGACCGCAAGCTCGATGCGCGCTTGGCCGGCGCGCTTATGTCGATCCAGGCGATAAAGGGAGTAGAGATCGGGCTTGGCTTCGGCGTGGCGGAGATCCCCGGATCGAAGGTCCATGATGAGATTTTCTTCGGCGCCGCGGAGGGATTTACCCGAGGAACGAACAACGCGGGCGGTATAGAGGGCGGAATGACCAACGGCGAGCCTGTCGTAGTCCGGGCCGCGATGAAGCCGCTTTCGACGCTGCCCACGCCATTGGCGTCCGTGGACATGAAGACGAAGGCTCCGGTAAAGGCGCACTTTGAGCGCTCGGACGTCTGTGCCGTCCCTGCGGCGGCGACCATCGGCGAGGCCATGGTCGTGCTGACTCTCACCGAAGCCGTACTCGAGAAATTCGGTGGAGACAGCCTGGAAGAGTTCAAGAGGAACGTGGAGTCCTATCGCGACGATGTGTGCAGCCGCGGGTGGGTTTCCGAGGAGCAGACCGGTGCCCAGAATTGATGCGGATTGCGTACCTGGACTTCATTTCGCGCGGTCCGGCGCTGGGCTGAGTTTGCCGTCGGATAGTCTTGCAATGGAGTTGGGTCGGTCCCGGTCAAACCTGGTTCTGATCGGATTCATGGGTACGGGCAAGTCCACGGTCGGAGCCTTATGTGCCCAGCGTCTCGGTTTCGAATTCCGCGATACGGATATGCTTATCGTCGAACAAGCCGGTCGGACAATTCCGGAGATCTTCGCCGATGAGGGCGAGGCAGGCTTTCGTGCCAGAGAGCGTGGCGTTATTGCGGAGCTAGCCGCCGGTGAACGTCGCGTGATTGCCACGGGCGGCGGTGCAATACTCGATGACACTAACGCGGCTTCCCTGCGCGCCGCCGGGTCGATCGCGATGCTTCAAGCGCGGCCCGAAACGATCCTGAGCCGCATCGGAGAGACGGCTTCGCGCCCGCTTTTAGGCAGTACGAGCAATCCTGCCGAGCGAGTTGCCGATTTATTGAACCAGAGGGCGCCGTCTTACACCGGGAATGCCGAACGCTGCTTCGAAACCGATGAACTTTCACCGGTGCAGGTCGCGGATGCCGTCGTCGCATGGTTTCGTGGCGAGCTGTGCGGGGCTGTAAACGTCGATGTGGAGTTGTCTGAACGCAGCTATCGGATCGTAATTGAAGATGGCGCCATAGCCTCCGGCGCGGCAGCCCGGCACATTATAGATTCCGTCGCCGGTGACCGAGTATTTATAGTAACGCACCCGCAGCTCCTAGGACCGTACGCCGAACCGATCGCCGCTCGATTGAAGCAGTCGGGCGTGTCAGTTTCGACGCTTTCGATTCCGCCGGGGGAGCGTTTCAAAACTCTCAAAACCGTGTCGAACCTGTACGATGCGTTCATCGAGGCGCGGCTGGATCGCAAGAGCATTGTAATTGCGGTCGGCGGTGGCGTACTGGGCGACACCGTTGGTTTTGCGGCTGCCACTTATCTGCGCGGCATCAAAATCGTGCAGATTCCGACCACCCTCCTTGCACAGGTGGACTCCAGCGTCGGCGGCAAGACGGGAGTCGACCTGCGCGCCGGAAAGAACCTCATAGGCGCGTTTCACCAGCCTTCCATAGTCGTAATCGACCCGGCAACACTCGATACGCTGCCCACGCGCGAGCTTCGTTCCGGTCTGGCCGAAGTAATCAAGTATGGTATAATTTATGATGCGAGCTTTTTTGCGACAATCGGAGCCGCGATGCCGGCCTTGCTCCGTCGTGAACGTAAGCCGCTCCTTCAGGTAATATTGCGATCCTGTCAAATCAAGGCGGAAGTCGTCGCGCAGGACGAGACCGAGCAGGGTTTGCGCGCCATTCTGAACTACGGACACACCGTGGGGCACGCGCTGGAATCGATTACATCTTATCGCCGCTACAAACACGGGGAAGCGATATCGATAGGCATGGTAACTGCCTCCCTTATCGGCGAAGCGCTGGGAGTGACGCCGCCCTCGGTGACGCAGGCCATATGCCGTACACTCGCAGCCGCGAAGCTTCCCATCGGTTTTCCAAAGGACATCGATGCCGGCCAGGTGCTCGATGCCTCGCAGCGCGATAAGAAGACCGAGAGTGGCAAACTGCGCTTTGTGCTTGCCCGCTCGATCGGTGACGTCTATCTGCACAACGACGTGCCTACTGCAGCCATTATCGAGGCAATCGAGCGTCACCGAAACGGAGATTTCCTGAATGGCTGACAGCCCCGGCGCGCAAAGTAACGACGTCCTCCCACCCGTCGTCAATCAGCTGCTCGGTCTGGCCTGGATAGCGCTTTTCGCCGGCCGCTGGATCGTCGTCCAGTTTCTACTGGCTTGGCAAGTCCTCACGCCGAACATGGTCGCGGATCTCGACGACCGGATTCTGACGCGTATCTACCTCGTTCTGCTGGCCGTCACGGTACTGGTGTCGGTACTGCGCGCGATGCGAAACGGAAAGTCCGCATCGGCGTCGGATCGTGGCGCTTTGCCGGGACATGGCGTAAACTCGTCCGAAAGTCCGAGATCCGGCGCTCTGCATATGGCTCACAGGAGGCCGAATTCCGGTGATTAATCAGTTGGTCAATCAGCGTTACGAGGTTTTGGAGAAACTCGGAGAGAGCCCGCTTTTTGCCGTGTTCAAGGCGCGCGATCAGGTTCAAAGTCGCGTCGTCGCGGTCAAGACAGTGGTACAGCCCTACGCATCGGACGTCGCATTCGTCGAGAGCCTAATGTCGTCGTTTAGCGAAGTCGCAGTCTTAAAGCATCCGAATATCGCTCAGTATTACGAATTCGGGATGGAATCGGAGTTGCCTTATGCTGTCGTCGAGTATGTGCGAGGCATCAATCTCAAGGAGCGCGTGCGGCGCATCGCCCCGTTTTCACTCTCCATAGCGGTCGACTACGCATGTGCGATCGGTGAAGCGCTCCATCTGGCCCACTCCGCCGGCCAGCCGCATGGCGACATGCGCCCGCAGAACATCATCATCAGTCCCGAAGGCGCAGTCAAGATAACGGATTTCGGAGTACAGCGCGCCGTTTACCGGCACCCGCTGGCCCTGGCCCAGGTCGCGCCCCGGTTTATGCACTATAAGGCGCCGGAGCTCAAATTCACGCAGCCCGGGACACCCGCCGGCGACCTCTATGCGCTCGGAGCCATGCTCTTCGAAATGCTCACGGGCTCTACGCCGTATGCGGGTGACAATCTGGAGCGCATGGCCAACGATCACGCAGCCGCCGCGATCCCGTCGCCGCGCGCCATCAATCCAGGCGTGCCCCGATCTGTCGAGGGAATTCTGGTCAAAGCCCTTCAGAAGCAACCCGCCGATCGATACCGATCCGCGGCCGAAATGCTGAACGACCTGAAATCCGTTCGAGATGCCCTCCGATTCGGCAAGCCGCTCTCCTGGACTCCGATCGATATCGAAAAGGCCTCGGCGGCCGTTACTCCTCCGGCTCCCGTGGCAGCTCCTGCTCCGCCGCCCGCCACTATCGTGAAGGCCGCGCCGGCCCCCGTCATCGTCGCTCCCGCCGCACCCCGGTCGGAGCCTCGTCAGATGGAGCCTGTCGCGGACGTCGCCGCCTCGAGCCGGCCAATCGCAGCGGCGCCCAACCGGCTGCGCCACCAGGACGAGAACGTATCCCTCATACTGAAGGTGCTCATCGCGGTCGCCACCGGTATCATCTTCTTCTGCATCGTCGGATTCGCGGGTATTTGGATGGAGCGCTGGATCGTACCGAAGCAGACCCCGGTTCCGGAGCTGGCCGGTAAGAACATCGACGACGTTCGCTCGTTCGCGAAGGGACTGAAGGTCTCACTGCGCGAGCATGCCGACTACATGGAGCGACCGCGCAATATCGTCTACAAAACCGATCCAAGCCGCGGCGATCAAATTCGCATGGGACACGTGCTCAACGTCTGGTACAGTAAGGGGCCCGTATATACCAACGTTCCGAACCTTGTCAACCAGCAGCGAGACGACGCGGAGCAGAAGCTCCGGGACACGGGCCTGACGGTCGGCAAAGTAACGCTGGAGTATAGCGCCAAGGTTCCAAGGGACGCCGTCATCAGCCAGGATGTCTCTCCCAAGAAGAGAGTTCTGCACGACACGGCAGTCGGCTTGATCGTGAGCGATGGACCGAAGCCGGACTTTTCGGACGCGGTCGGGCCGGGCGGGGATGTGGCAAACCCGGTTGCAACGGCGAATCCCGCCCCTGTGAAGCCCTCAGACCCAGCCGATCAGCAGACGCACTCCTTTGAGCGCAGCGTCACGATCAAGGCCGATGGAATGGGCGCCCGCCAGGTACGCATCGAGTACGTCGACGCGGATGGCGAACATACACCGGTGATCGACGAGCCGCACAACGAAGGGGACAGGGTACCGCTTCGCTTCGAATATCGAGGCAAGAAAATTACGCTCAGGGCCTTCTATAACGACGAGAAGAAGTGGGAGATACCAAACCTCGATCCGGAAGCCACCAAGCACCAGCGCATCGACAACCCCGGGGGAGCACATTGAGCGTTATAGACGAACTGAAAATTGCCCCGTCCCTCCTTGCAGCCGATTTCGGCCGATTTGCGGACGCGGCGGTTGCCGCCGAACAGGCGGGGGCGGAGTTCCTGCACTTCGATGTGATGGACGGTACGTTTGTGCCGAATATCTCCTTCGGGATGGGCGCAATCAAGGCGCTGCGGGGCGTGTCTCGGGCCTTCTTTGACGTACATCTTATGATCGTGCAGCCGGAGCGCTACGTGGAGGAGTTTGTTCACGCCGGCGCGGACAACGTCACGGTCCAGGTAGAGTCATGCGTTCATCTGCAGCGAACGTTGTCCATGATCCGCAAAGCCGGTGCAAAAGCCGGAGTCGCTCTCAATCCCGCCACTCCGGAGACGGTCCTGGAGTATGTCCTGGAGGACGTGGACCTGATACTGGTAATGACCGTCAACCCAGGCTTCGGCGGGCAGCAGTTTCTCCCGGCGATGCTTCCCAAGATTCGGCGCGTGAGGGAGATGATCGCGCGAGCCCAGCATCCGATTCACGTCGAAGTGGATGGCGGCATCGTCCGGGAGACGACCGCGCGGGTCACGGCCGCCGGCGCGAATGTGCTTGTCGCCGGAACCTCCGTTTTCGGCCA
>JAYTEU010000487.1:0-3320 GCA_043734985.1 Chthonomonadaceae bacterium | reverse complement strand
TCGCGAAGTTGCTCGGTCGTTTCGCTCTCGTCGAACGCGATAGCGTATTTCGCGAGCGAGGAGATCACCCTTTCGCGAGGGAACTGCAGGGAGCCCTCCACTACGGAGGCGGGCGCGATCCCGTTGACGCGCACCGCGGGCGCGAACGTGACCGCCATCTCCCGCACGAGGTGGTTGAGTGCGGCCTTGCTGGTATCGTAGGCCCAGGATCCCTTCTTCGCGACCACGCCGTTGGCGCTGCTGATGAGTACGATGCTGCCTTCGGTCTTCTGCGCCGCCATCACCTTCTGGCCCTCGTCCGCGACGACCATGGAGGCCAACAGGTTCACGTCGAACGTCTTGCGCCACTGCTCTTCGGTGATCGTGCCGCTCTTGTCCGGCGAGAAGAACGTGGCCGCCACGGACACGACGATATCGACGCCGCCATACTGCCGCACGACCTCGTCGTAGAGCCGCTGAACGGACGCCCGGTCGGTCGCATCGACGGAGGCCGCCTGCGCGACCTCCTTGCCGTGCGACTTCCGAACGCTCGCCGCCGCCTGCTCGGCCAGCTCCGGCTTGATGTCCGCGATCACCACGTGCGCGCCCTCTTTCGCAAGGCGGTCCGCGACCTCCAGGCCGATTCCGGGGCTTGCGCCGACCACCACCGCGACCTTGCGGCTCAACTCCTTCTCGGCGGGCATGCGCTTCAGCTTGGCCTCTTCCAGTAGCCAGTACTCGATGCCGAAAGCTTCGTTCAGCGGCAGCGCCACATAGTTATCGATGCAGGAGGGCCGCTGGGCCTTCGGCGTGTACTCGGCGATAAAGGGTTCCAGAAGGCGCAGGCTGTCACCATGCGCGGGATCGTAAAAGCAGGTCGCACCCTCCATCACGTGGATCGCGTTCACATAGAACTCGGCGGTGATGCGAGCCTCCGCCTTGTTCCGGCCAAAGGCAAACATGCCCACGCCGGGAACCAGGACCACGGTGGGACTCTTCGAGCGGACCGCCGGAGAGTCCGCGACCTTATTCTCCTCGTAGTATTGGCCGTAGTCGGCGCGATAGGTCTCCAGGCCGGAGCGCAGCGCCTCCATGAGCGAAGATTCGTCGCCGTGCGCCGGGGACCACGCTACGTACAGCGGGCGTACTTTGGTGCGCACAAAGTGGTCCGGGCAGGATGTGCCCTGGTAGGCCAGAACCGCCGCACGCTCGGAGTTGACGAAGCGCAGGACCTCCTCGTCCGCATTGAAATGCCCGATGGCGGGTCCGACCTCGCCGCGGATCACCGGCATAAGCGTCCGCGCCAGCGCCGCATGATCGGAGCGCGCCGCAAACTTCTCGCCGCCGAAGAGCGCCGGCCCCTTCGCGTCGGTGCGCTTCAGAACGAACTGCCCGATCTTGTCCAGGACGCGCAGGGTATTCAAATAACTCTCGCGGCCGGTATCGCCCCAGGTGAACAGGCCGTGCGAGCCGAGCAGGATGCCGTCCGCGTCCGGGTTCTCTCGCGCCGCGCGCTCCAGCCACAGGCCAAGCTCGAAGCCAGGCCGCTTCCACGGGAGCCACACTAACATTATGCCGGTCTCGTCCTGAAGCTGTTTCATCAGAGCCGGGCCGTTGGCGCAGGCCGCGAGCGCGATGGCCCAGTCGGGATGGAGGTGGTCCACATGCTTGAACGGCAGGAAGGCGTGGAGGGGCGTATCGATGGAGGCGGCGCGCGGATTGTTGCCGAAGGTGCAGAGCGGGTAGCGGTCCACCATCTCGTCCTCGTGCTCAACGCCGCGATACTGCCGCTTCATCGCGTTCAGCCGCTCCATGTAGAGCGTGGCGAAACCGTCGCGCTTGATGGTGCCCAGGTCGCCGCCGCTGCCTTTCACCCAGAGGACTTCGGCGTTCTCGCCGGTCACGGGGTCCAGCATCGGCAGCTTGGCGGACGTATTGCCGCCGCCGAAGTTGGTCAATCGCTTATCGCTGCCAAGCAGGTTCGAGCGGTACCGGAGCAGCTCCGGCTCGTCCATGCCCGCGGTATCGGCGTCGTTCCACAGGTCTTTTAGATAGGTTAATTCCATCGGGAAGGGTTCTCCGTCTTTGGGGTTTGATTCACGGCGGTCCGCCTGACCTTGGGACCGACAACTGTCTTAGAGTATACCTGCCCGCTGAAGATCGGTTTGACTTAGCCGGAGGCGTTTGCTATACTGGGTGAGAGAAAACACCGCTTATGACCATCCTCTCAGCCACGCTGCTGTTGTTCTTCGTTATGGACCCGCTGGGAAATCTGCCGCTTTTTCCGCTGGCGCTGAAACACGTGCCCGAGAACCGGCACCTGCGAATTGTTGTGCGCGAGCTGCTCATCGCCCTGTTTGTGCTTGTGGTATTTCTGTTCACCGGACCCTACCTGCTGCGCGCGCTGCACATATCCGATCCGGCGCTTTCGATCGCCGGGGGAGTGATCCTGTTCCTCATTGCGATACGAATGGTCTTTCCGGCGTCCGAAGCTTCCCTCAAGGAACCGGAGCAGGAGGAGCCGTTCGTCGTGCCGCTTGCAATTCCCTATGTCGCCGGTCCTTCGGCGCTGGCAACCGAAATCCTGCTAATGAGCCGAGAACCCGGCAGATGGCCGCAATGGCTCCTGGCGTTACTTCTGGCGTGGACGGCGTCCAGCGTGATCCTTCTGACCGCGAGCAAGCTGCGACGGTATATCGGCCGAAAAGCGCTCCTCGCGATCGAGAGGCTCATGGGCATGGTATTGATCACCGTGGCGGTCCAGATGCTTCTGACCGGTATCGGACAGTTTGCCGCAACGGTGGGGCATGCCGGTTGACTCAATAACAGGCGTTTGCTATACTCCAACAAGTCGATTGCATCCTAGCTGCAACCACCGAGGGCGGTATTCACATGCCTGTAATTTCCTATCTCTTGACCGCGATCGTGATGTGGCAGCTCGCGCTGACCGCTCCGTCTGCCGCGAATGAGCCGCAACGGTCGCGGTTTGTAACGAGACACTCCGTCGCGCATGCTAGGCCCGACGACCTTGCTGCAGTCGATGTCGGAATGCGGCTTCAAACGACGCCGGCGCCGAAAGCCGTGCAAGATAACGCTCTGCCCACGGTGTATTTAATAGGCGATTCGACCGTAAATAACCACACCAAAGGGCTTCTCGGCTGGGGCGATCCCTTCATCAAGCTGTTCGATAGCGCGAAGGTGCGCGTGGTCAACAGGGCGCGGGGCGGTCGCAGCAGCCGGACTTTCCGCACGGAAGGGTTGTGGGACCAGGTGCTGGCCCTGCTCAAGCCGGGCGACTTCGTGCTGATGCAGTTCGGCCACAACGACGGCGGATCGCTGAC